>JBAXXB010000111.1:0-12435 GCA_037128115.1 Bacteroidota bacterium | reverse complement strand
CTGCATCACTGACTGTTAATTTTACAGTATTGGCTCCCAGGTCGGCACAGGCAAAAGTTGTTTTACTTGCAGCCCGGCTGGTAATAGCGCAATTATCGGTACTCCCGTTATCAATATCGGCGGCAGTAATTGTTGCCATTCCCAGCGTGTTGAGTGTAATACTGATGTTTTTGACAATAGCTACTGGATTAATTGCATCAACCACCGTTACGACTGAATTAGCTGTAGCCGTATTGCCTGATAAGTCGGTTACCGTTAAAGTAACATTATTGGGTCCCTTATCGGCACAGGCAAAAGCCGTTTTACTTGCAGCCCTGCTGGCAATAGCGCAATTATCGGTACTCCCGTTATCAATATCGGCAGCAGTAATGGAAGCTGTTCCTGCTGCATTAAGTGGAACACTGATGTTTTTTGCAATGGCAACAGGAGGAGTGACATCTCCGGTACACTCATCTGTACCACTTAACGAAATCTGGTATGTATTAGAACCAGAGCAGTCAATATAAGTGGACCAACTACTAGGACCTACCCAGGCATAATAGGTTCCTGCAGCAAGTGCAACTGTCACACTTTTAGTCTCGCCGGCTGCTCCAAAGGTATAATCTATAAAGGATATTGCCGGACAAGGGGCTGCAATAAAGCCTATCGTAAAAGGGAATTCAGCCTGTCCAGTCAACGTAACCGTGGAGCCAGAGGTTAATGTAAAAATAAACCAGTCTGTATCTCGAGTTGAGAGATCACACCAACTGGTGCCCGCAATACTTTCCCCAAACGCGATAGGCTCGAAGGCAGGTATTGTCATATTGCATCCGCCATTCAAATCAGCTCCACAGGCTTCTGATTCGGGAGTTGGAGGGTTGTCCATTGGGTTTGAAGTACTTCCCGGAGTCACAGATGGATTCTTTACGCTTGTTTTTACTACAGCTGCCGATGGCGGATTGGCCGGGACGGTTTTTATGCCGGTAATGGAAACAGGGAAATGAGTTGTTCCTGATCCCTGGTGCGCAGGATTGATATTCCCTGTACTAGGAACATTGATAGTGCTATTTTTCGCCGTCGTATTGTTTTCGAAACGGCCATTTTGTCCCCAAAGGGCAATACCTAAAAAGAACAATGAAAGAAATAGTAATGATTTTTTCATGGGATTTGGATTTTTGGTTTACTTGGATTTATTGAAAAGTATAGCTGAAGCAGTATTAAATCCGGTTTTTCCCCTGGATAGCCGGGAATTGCAATGAATCGGGGAGGGGAAAGCCCGCTTTTTATTCAAAGCTGGTGTTGAGCAGAGAAAAAATATCAGCATGCTAGATCTAAAATTACCCTTCCTTTTCCGGTGGAAGATGCTGAAGGGTTTTGCCGAAATGCTGGTAAAAGTTGACGAGAAGAAGACCGGCTATTGCCAATTGGCCAGGAGATTAAAACAGAATACAAGAACGTAAAGATAACCAGCCGATACTATTTTTGATAGCTACAAGCCCGAATCTATAATCGCCCGCAGGCAATATACCTGCGGGCCTGATCGCAATAATTTATCATGGTTGTTTTTTGCGGATTCCTTCATAACCAGTATTTTGCAAGAGTGCTAATAAACTATTTTGGGTAATAAAGCGTTTTACGGGAGGTGCCAGAGCAACAATCTTTGAATTGGCGGTGGGGAGTAGACAGGTTTGTACTTAGATAGTAAAAGGAAGTATAATTCTTGCCTGTTTCCAGGTCTTTCATTTTGTTTTTAATTGTCTGTCAAAAATAACTATTAATTTAAATAAGACAACACTATTTTTTTTTGTTTTTTTTGTTGGCTGGAAAATATTAAGTCCTTTCCTCCCGGGAATTTCTTCCCGGAAGATATTGCTTCCTGCCATTGTCATTAACCTGCAGGTTTCTGCAGGATTTCTTTTATTTTCGGACAGGTACATACATCCGGGATACTTTTTCTTCCCGGCAGACTTAGTCCGCAATCGTCATTTCCTCCACAAGTCTCCTGGCTCCTGCCATTTTGTCGATGATAAACAGGCAGTAACGAATATCGAGGGAGATATTGCGGCATTGGTCCGGGTCGTACATCAGGTCGCTCATGGTGCCTTCCCAGCAGCGGTCGAAATTAATTCCCACCAACTGGCCATCCGCATTCAGCACAGGACTGCCGCTATTGCCACCAGTGGTGTGGTTGGAAGCCAGGAAGGCCACATGCATGCTTTTGTCGGCATCGGCATATCTTCCGTAATCGTGGTTCTTGTATAATTCCTTCAGCCTGGGTTCAACCACATAATCATAAATGTCAGGGTTTTCTTTCTGCATAATTCCATCCAGTGTTGTAAACCAGGTATATTCAACAGCATCAGCGGGCATAAAGCCTTTTACCTTGCCATAGGCAACACGCAGTGTTGAATTGGCATCGGGGTAGAAGCGTTTCGAAGGCTGCATTTCCATCTGGGCGGCCATATACAGGCGCTGAAGGCTGTCGTTAAGCGAGTAAAAAGCAGTAATGCCCGGTGCCAGGTTGTTTTGGAGGTAGGCATAGATACCGGCCGATAAAATATAGGAAGGATCTTTTTCGATTTTACGGGAATCGCTGCGTTTAAAGCCGGAAAGGAAGTCGTTGAGCCTGAGTGAGTCAGAGAAGATGGTCTTTTTATAGAGAACCTCTGACCATGCGTGGATGTCTCCCTTGAACTTTGCGAGTTGTTCTTTAACCAGAGGAACCTGGAGCCCGTTTTCACAGGAAGCCGTATAGGTGCCTGCCAGGACCTCAAAGAGTTGCATGTCAACTTGTTTGTTGTAGTTTTTATAAAATGTGCGGGCAGCGCTCTTCATCTGTTCCACAAGTTTAAGGATATCCGCATCGGTCTTTGACTTATCATTGCATTGTTTCACCAGGTTATTATAGCCATAGGTGAATCGTACAAGTTCTATCCCAAGCAAGCCTTCGGTGAGGTAGGTATATGCGTTGTTAACCGGCACAAATCCACTGTAAACCTTGTTGAAGGCAGGCAGGAGCATCCCGTATTTCACATTTGTCTCCGGTTTCGATTGTGCCCAGAGCTGGAACTCCTTTTCGAAAGCCTGCTTTTTCTCTATGCCATTGAGGTGTTTTATGCCCTTGCTTTCGCCTATCATTTTCTTCCAGTAGTTGGCTATGCTGGCTGCCTTAGCCGAGTATTGTATGCGTGTGAGCGGATCGTTTTCCATAGCTTTATCAATGATATCGAGCCGCTGCTGCCTGAGTCCTATCGCTATGGGGTTATGTTGCAGGGCTGTCATGTCCACCGCGCAGGAAGGAATATATTCCTGCGTAGTTCCGGGGAACCCATAAACAAAAGTAAAATCATTCTCCTTTAATCCTTTTATTGAGATCGTCAGGTGCTTAGCCGGGTGGTAAGGAATATTTTCTTTAGAGTATTCGGCAGGCATATTGTCTTTGCCGGCATAAATACGGAACATCGAAAAATCGCCTGTATGCCTGGGCCACATCCAGTTGTCGGTATCGCCGCCGAATTTCCCTATATTCGATGGTGGAGCACCTACCAGGCGGACATCGGTAAAAGTTTCGGTAACAAAGAGATAGTACTGGTTTCCTCCAAAGAATGGTTTAACCTGTGCTGAATAATGTGTACCTTTTATGGCTTCATTTACCAGGACTTTACTATTTGACTGAACTATGGAATCACGTGTTTTCTGGTTCATTGCCGCTTCCACTCCCTGGAGCGCCTGGCGCGAAACATCATCCATTCGTACCAGGAAGGTCACACTCAGACCCGGGTTAGGTAATTCCTCTTCCATGCGCTGCGCCCAGAAGCCGTTGGTCAGGTAATCGTGCTCCAGCGAGCTGTGCTTCTGTATATTGCCATACCCGCAATGGTGGTTGGTAAGCAGCAGGCCCTGGTCCGAAACCAGTTCGCCTGTACAGCCGCCGCCGAACAAAACAATGGCATCCTTCAGGCTTGAATGGTTTATGGAATAAATATCATCGGCCGTTATACGCATACCCATGGTTTGCATCTCTTTTTCGTTGAGTTGCGAAAGCAGCATGGGCAGCCACATACCTTCACCGGCACGGCTGATAGTAGTGAATAATGTCACAGCGAGGATCAAGAGAGAAAGCCTGGTTTTCATGAACGGGTGATTTGCGATTGACGATTTACGATTTACGATTTACGATTTACGATTGAAGATTTACGATTTAGGCAAGCAGGAAATAGTATCTCCGATCGCACCTCGCAGCTTCAGATAATTCTTATCTGCCGGCAATCGTCTCTATCTCAACCAGGGCACCTAAAGGAAGTTTCACCACCCCATAAGCGGCACGTGCCGGGCTGCTTTCAGGATAATACCGGCCATATACTTCATTCATAGCAGCAAAATTGTCCATATCGCTCAACAGGCAGGTCGATTTCACCACATCATCGAAGCTATATCCTGCCTCTGCCAGTATGGCGCCAATGTTTTTCATGACCTGCTCGGTCTGTTCTTTTATTCCACCTTCAACAATTTTTGAAGTGGCAGGATCAATGGGGATTTGACCCGAAACAAACAACATTCCGTTTATTTCAATGGCCTGGCTATAAGGCCCGATGGCTTTAGGGGCCTTGTCAGTAAAGATAACAGTTTTCATTTTTTTACCTGTTTTGAAGATTTTCAAAAGTAGGACTTTTTTGGCTGACGGCAGTTGAAATAAATGATGGAAAATATCAGAATATTACTCTTTAGGAAGTGGTGGGCCGATGATGGAGGGCAGAGGGCGCTTTTAATTTAATAATAACGCATGTTTTACATTAGCACATTAGCACATTAGCACATTAAAGCATTAATAGATTAGTCTGGGGGTAACAAAATCGGAGATTATAATATTAAAGATTATCCCTGAAATCCTTCTTTTTGGTCAGTTTCAGGTCCTGTAGCAGGGATGACTTAGCATTAATCTGGAAATTCCAGCTCTTTTGGGTTCCATAGGGAATCCAACTCATGCGCATTTCCCAGCAATGGAGGTTGCGGTAAATAGTGATCTGGGTAAAGGCAAAATCCTTCTGCTGGAAGTCGTAACCGGTTTGCATCGAAAATTTCCATTTCTCCGTAACATTCACGTCTCCGGCTACACGAAATGTCTGGATAAGATCATGCTTTACCAGGCCGGTTGTTAATACCGGCACACTGGTATACCTGAAATTGTAGTCTGCATGCAATGTCCAGGGATTATCCCAATCTATATACAAATGCGGGTTGTTTTGAATGTCGTCAAGTTCCTGGGTATTGGACGCACCGGGTGTAGTCTTCTTTGCTTTCTTCTCCTTAGGTTTCAGATCATAGCCTACACTCAGGTTCCAGCCGGCATTAATAAACCTCAGAATTTTTTTGTTCATGGCATATTGGCTGGTGTTGATTACAGGCCCAGGGGTTGAATTGTAGTATGGATTACTGTAATAATCAAGAATGGTATAGCCATAGAAAGGTTCCCTGTACAAGCCGTATGGGCTGTATGAACTTGCATAGCTGATCTGGATTTTTTTAAAGAGGGTTGTGCGTGCCGACAGGTTTATGTTCGACCACCTGAGCGAATCGCGGGCCAAGTCGTAGGAGGTTGTAATGGAAAAGTTATCGATCAGCATTACCTTTTTCGTGCCGGTGACGGTATCTTTTAGCGACCGAACTTTCATTTCCAGGTTGTTTGTCAGTCCAAAGTTCAGGGAGCCCGATTTCTGGCTGGGCGGACTGCCCGGGAATGAGCTGTTCGGCGCGAAAATGGTGTATTTCTCCATACTTCCTTTCGAATCTGTCTGAACAGTCTTCCAGTACCCGAGTGACTCACGGCCAAAATCAGGCACATAGCTGAACCCTACCGAAGGCCGCAATACATGGCGTATGGCACGTATTGGTCCTTTGCGGAATTGTTTCATCCCATATATGGTTGTGCTGAGCGAGGAATTAAAACTGTAGTCGCGTTCAGTTTTAAAGCCATTGATCGTATCGGTGTTAACATAACCATAGTGGGCGACTCCTCCCGAAATGATAGTATCCCCGACCCAGGTTTTACGTATGGTTTTGGTATACCAACGTTCGTTATAGTTGAGGCCGTTGCTCCAGGAAATGAATTTCAAAATATTGATTGACCCGAAACTTACCGGAATGGTGTGTTGAATCCCGTTAGTGAAGCGTTTGCCAACATCGGGTTTGAATACCAGCGAATCATAGGTATTCAGTTCATTCCTCATATTCATGCTATACGTAACATTGATTTTTTCGTACCAGGCAGGCTTGCCGGTGGGTGTTTTCTTTTTAAAAGGATAAATCCGGTTAATACCGAAGGAAATGTCGGGCAGAGAAAGGGATACCTGTTTGGTGGTCGTATTCTGGCTGTGCCTGGCACTCGTTGTAAGGTTGCCCCAGTTGCCGAGACGCAAATCGTAAGATACACTCGACGAAAATGTATTGCTGAGGTAATCGTTTACCGTGGCCGGGTTATACTTGTTAAAACTGCTTGATCCTGCCTGCACGCTGGCCGAGAAGACTGAATTAGGCCGGGCCTTGGGATCCTGCCGGTGCGACCAGTTCACGAAAAAGTCCCGGTTCCTCTGGTAATCGCTTTGCCCTTTGGTGCCGAGAATATTGATGGCATATTTCAGGCTGAAAGTACCCGAGTATTTATATCGTTTCTTATAACTCATTTGCGGCTTCAAGGCCCAACTGCCCCGTGAAAAAATATCCCCGGTCAGTTTCAGGTCGAAATAGTCGCTCAGGCCAAAATAGTAGCCCCCGTCTTCCAGGTAAAAGCCCCTGTTGGTCGCTTCACCATACTTGGGGATGATCAGCCCGGAACTGCGGCCTTTCTTGTTCGGGAAAATCCCGAAAGGAAGCGCCAGGGGTAAGGGTACGCCTTCAACCGATATATAGGCAGGACCGGTAATTATTTTATTACCGCTTATCACCTTGGCCCTGGTATATTTTAACGAAAAATGAGGATTTTCGTCCAGGTCGCAGGTGGTGTATTCGCCCCGACCCACATTGGTAACACTGTCGTTCATTTTCTTAATAACCGTGCCATGCAGGTAGCCTTCTCCTTCCTTGGTTATCACATTCTGGATAAGGCCTTTACGGGTTGTAAAATTGTACGCAATCTCTTTCGACTTAAACGTCAGGCTTCCCTGCTTAAACTCGGGTGTTCCAAGGGAATTGCCCAGGGAATCTTTTGTTTCGTATGCGTGTATGGTGTTTTTATCGAAATCGATAACGATGACGGGTGCTTTCAGCCTGATATCCTGGTATTCAATGCTGGCATTTCCATACATCCAGGCCATTTTCTTTTTCAGATCCATGCTCAGCGAATCCGCCGAGGCATAATCAATTTTGGCACTGAGCATGAATTTATTTGTCTTTTCTTCACCCCTGACCGTATCAGCGGATACTATGACCGGATTAAGTTCGTTAACCTTGAGGGAATCAGGGGTATGTTTCAGAGAAGTATCCGGTATCTCAGGCAATAGGGTATCCGGATTTGGGATGTAGTGCCCGCTGTTTACCGGGTTCGGGCCGCTACCTGAAAAATAAGCAACAGCCTGTACCGAGATCATTACTGACAGTATCAGGATTATGGTTATTAACCGGTGCTTTGTTTGTAACTTCGGTGTCAATTATGCGGAAAAAGTAGTTAAATGTTAATTTTGTGATTGAGTGCCCATGCAATTGGATAACCACCGAACGGCAAAATATGAGTTAAAATAAATTAAAGTGTTGGTTATTAGTTACATTCGTGCAGTTGCCATATTGTATAACCAAGTGCAAAGCTAAACAAAAACAGGTGATGACAGGAAAACGTATGTACAAGAGATTTCTTATTCTGGGCCTTTTATATTTTTTTGTGAATTTTGCATCAGCGCAGAGGGTGAATACGGTAGTTCTTGATGCGGGTCATGGTGGCCACGATACGGGTGCATTGGGCCGGAATTCGCGTGAAAAGGACATTACCTTAGCCATCATCCTGAGGATTCGCGATTATATTCAGGAAAACATGAAAGATGTAAAGGTGATCCTGACCAGGGATGATGACACCTTCGTTGAATTGTACCGCAGGGCACATATTGCCAATGAGAACAAGGCAGATCTCTTTATTTCGGTGCATTGCAATTCGACCCGCTCGGCCGAGGCATATGGGGTTGAAACCTTCGTGATGGGCCTGCACAAAAGCGAGGCTAACCTTGCCGTGGCCAAGGCGGAGAATGCAGCCATACTGCTTGAAGATGATTACGTGGAGAAATACGACGGATTCGATCCGAATTCGGCTGAAGGGAATATCTTTTTCAGCATGATGCAGAATGCCTTTCTCGACAGGAGCCTGGAATTTGCAGGGAAAGTGCAGCACCAGTTTGTCGACAACCTGCACCTGCTGAACCGGGGATTGAAGCAGGCGGGTTTCCTGGTACTATACAAGACTGCCATGCCCGGGGTATTGGTTGAAACCGGTTTCATAAGTAACCCCAAGGATGAGAAATTCCTTTTATCTGATAAAGGGCAGGACCAGATTGCACAATCTATTTACAAGGCTTTCCGTGATTACAAGAACCAGGTCGAAAAAAAGGCCCCTTCTCCTTTGAATTCCGATTCACTGATAGCCAGTGTGCAGGAACGTAAGGAAAATGTTGTAAAAAAACCGGTTCACGAAATTCCAGGCGAACCGGCAACGCCTGCAGGTGCAGAACATGTATCCTTCAGGGTGCAGTTTGCCATGTATCCCGAAAAGAGACCCATTGACTCCCAGCTATTTGATGGCCTGGAAGACGTTAAAATGTATTTTCATGGGGGATCGTACAAATATACTTCAGGCGATTTTCCTACCATGGAGACGGCCCTGCAGCAGCGCAAGAAACTGATCGCGAAAGGCTACAAAGATGCTTTTGTGGTTGCATTTAAAGGGACTGACCGTGTTACAAATGAAGAAGCCAAGAGGCTAACCGAAAAAAAGTAGTAAATTTGTCAAAATTTCGGCAGGAACAATGAAAATAAGTCGTGAAGTTAAATTAGGTGTCTTTGGTCTGTTGACAATTACACTCTTTATTATTGGCATTAACTATATAAAAGGTAAGGATTTATTTCACAGGCACCGTACATTGTATGCGATATATGATGCAACGTCCGATATTCAGGATGCTGCCGCTGTTTCCGTCAACGGGCTGAGTGTAGGGAAAGTCACTGATATGAGGTTCCTGAATGAAAAATCGAGCAAAATCCTGATTGAACTCACCATCTACAATTCGATTTTTATACCCTCCAATTCGGTTGCCCGTATCTTTAGTCTCGACCTGCTGGGAACCAAAAACATAGAAATAGTCTTTGGTGATTCCAAAACCGGGGCACAGGACGGGGATACCCTCGTGGGCGGATCCCAGATGTCGCTCACTGAGGAAGTTAACAAACAGGTGGCACCCATAAAAGAAAAGGCCGAAAACCTGCTTTCGTCGCTCGATACCATGGTCACGGTGCTTCATTCGGTTTTTAATTCCGAGACCCGTAAAAACATTAATGCTTCATTTATCAGCATACGCACCACGCTGAACAGCCTCGAAAATACTTCCTTCAACCTGGATACCCTGGTGTACGGGCAAAGAAAACGCCTCGAACGCATTATGTTCAATATTGAATCTATTACCGAAAACTTCCGAAAAAACGATGAAAATATTTCGAATATCCTTACTAATTTTTCCCTGCTGAGCGATACCCTCGCCCGGGCTAACATTGCCGGCACCTTATCGAACGTGAACAAAGTATTGGCCCAGGTAGCTTCAATTACAGTGAAAATTGACAATGGCCAGGGTTCTCTGGGGCTGCTGCTCAACGATAAAAAACTCTACGATAACCTGGATAAATCGGCCGCCCAGCTAAATTCGCTGATTGAGGATATGAAACTCAACCCATACCGCTATGTGAATTTCTCGGTTTTCCCGCCGGCGAAAAAAAGGATGGAATATTCAGAGCCTGCCAGGTAAAACCAGGCCAGGAACCTGGGATTTGGAAAGGATAAGGCGTAATTTGTTGGTGAATAGACAATTTGCTATTTTGTCGTCCATCAACCTAGGTTGATAATAAGGTAAAGTGTAACATTAACCAGCTCAACCTCAACCTTAACCTCAACCTCAATCTCAACCTTAACCTTAACCTCAACCTTAACCTCAACCTCAACCTCAACCTCAACCTTAACCTCAACCTCAACCTCAACCTCAACCTCAGCCTTTATTAAATCTCTCCCAGTTTATTCTTGCAAGCCTGTATGGTTTATACTGAGTGATAAATTACTCTTTTCCTTCGTCTTTTTGCGTTTCAGGCTGCGAATCGGAGGTGCGGAAAATATCGTTTCTGTTTAATGGCCTGGCAAGTGAACGCCAGTTAAAGCCTTTAAGTTTACGCTGGTCAGGCGGAACATCCTTGTCCGGGAACATATTACCCGCCGGTTTGTCAAAATAAACAATGCGTTCAATTTTACTGTCCGACACGTAAAGGGTCATGCGGCTGCCTTCGGCCTTGTTTACACCCATCAGTGATTTATTCTCCTCGCGCACATAATACACGGTTTCGGCATTGCCGTTGACGTCGATGCTCGACAATTCATTGTTCACAAAATGCCCTACCATGTTCTTGCCCCTGACCTGGTTATAGGTTTCGGTTGTGTCCCTCGATACGATAAAGGAAGTGCTGTACATGTATATCTGCTTTACGGAGTTTTTGCCTGTCAGTATCCGTATGGTATCGGCTGTAAGCTGGTTCTGCCCTGCCCACAATACAGGCAGTCGATACAAGCTGATGAGGGAGTCGGCAAAACTGTAATGAAGCGAATCGCAGACACCCTGTATGTCCTTACGGTAAAAACGGGTATTATGGTAGGCGAACAGTTCTTTCGTTTCGTTCCGGGTAGTGTCGAATGTAGCTTTCAGGGTATCGGCATGAAGGTAAAGGGTATCTTTTTTATCTCCCATCATAGCTACGGCCTTATCGGTGATAAGCGTATAGCCCTTCGACCGCCAGTATTCGGAAAAATTGCCTTTGATCACCGCATTCTGCTCGTGATCAGTCATTACTACATGGTGAACGGCTTTGCCGAATTTAAGCTTCTCGTCATAATACAGGCTGTCGCCCGTAAGCCTGCGGCTGCCATCCACAAGCAAGGCATTCACGCTGAAACGCGAACGGCTGGTTACCCTGTCGTACTGGCCATCTTCGCAATAAATATAATTGTCTTTACCCTTTATAACGGTAGGTCCAAGAAAAAAAGAGATGCGGGACACGGTATTGTATTTCAGGGTGTCACAGTTTATTTTGTAATCGGGGTTGATCAGGACCACGTCGTCCCTGAAATACATCAGTTTTTGACTGGTGTAATAATAGCACCTCCGGCTGGTAAGCGTATTGTCGCCGTTCACCATTTTGCCCCCCGAAGTATAATTGGCTATACCTGTATTCCGGTCGAAAACCATGAAATCGGTCGTGAGTGTGGTCTGATTATCCACCAGTTTAACATCATCCTTAACGTTGGCAATCTTTGTATTGCCGTCGTAATGCAGGAATTTCCCGTAAAGGTTAAGCGTGTCACTCGATTTGATACGGACATGCCCGTAGCAGTCAATGGTATTGGTGGATTCGTAAAGCCAGGCGCTGTCGCAGTATAGATAAGCGCCTTCGTGCTCGAATACAGGGTTGTTGAGTGCACGCGTCATGTCACCCAGGTTCTCCGTATGCCTGAGTTCACCGGCATTCATATGGATGCGCATCCGCTGCGCCTGCACTGTCGGATTTATCGAAAGTAACGCAAGGAGTATAATTATGGTAAGTATTTGAAAGCGGAATTTTGGCATTTTACAGTATAAAGTGGTGCAAAGGTAAGTAATGTAATCAAACCTTAAGCCTGTGTGACTAAAGTTGGGTTTGGGGTAAAAGGCTAGTTGCGATCACTAAGCATATTATTTCAGATTGCACTAGGTTCTGCTATGCTAAAATAAACCCGGAAAATATTTTGAACCACAACATGCATATTAGGCAAAATGAAAAGCAGGAAAAGGCAGATGCATTCATTCTTAGCCACAGAACATTAAGGCCTTCCGGTGTTCGGGAAATTGGGAATTTTACATTGATGATAAAAACAATTTTTCTTATGAGGCTTCCTGTACCTGTTGTGTTTTTGGTTTTCAGTATGGTAAAGTAGAATTAGCCGGAAGGTTTCAATGAAGGCCCCGTGGATTATTGAGAAGAATACCGGATAAAATTCCTGGTAACCGCCTATGAGCCGTCGGCAGACCAAATCAGTTACAAGCGAACCAATCGGGCAGCATTGTCAGAAAAAGGAAGGAATTAAGATACCTGTTGAGAGGTAAGCGGGAGTTTGGTTTAAAGTTTCACCAATTTCTTTACAACAGCCTTGTTATCAAAGGTGAATTTCAGGTAATACATCCCGGGTGTAAG
>JBAXXB010000110.1:0-12575 GCA_037128115.1 Bacteroidota bacterium | reverse complement strand
GTGAGGGCAAGTGCATCCAGTATAGCGGTTTTTACCTGCAACCATTCGGTTTCGTCGGGAGCTTCGCGGCCCGCTTTCAGCACATCCGGCATTTTGAGGATGGAATAAATAATATTATTGCCGGTGGGTTCGCCCAAATCATCTGCCAGTTGCTTGATTTCGTTGTAGTACCTGTTCGCCAGGGGGCGGTTGATGGATATGTCACTTGCGTCGGAGTCGCTGTCAACCGTAATCATAAAATCTATCTTCCCGCGTTCGAGCACCCGGTTGATGTCGGCACGTATTTCAGATTCCTTGTCGCGGTATAAAGCCGGGATCCGCGTATTTACATCGAGTGTCTTGCTGTTGAGTGTGCGTATTTCAATATTCACCGTTCGCCCGCCGGGGCTGGCCGTGGTTTTGCCGAAGCCTGTCATTGACCTGATCATAGTAGTTTTTTGAATGAACAAAGATACAACCTTTGCGTGTAGTGGCAATTGTAAGTTTGCCGGAGACGGGACATGTAATTCAAAGAAAAGTCTTACATTTGATTTGTCAACTTACATCTAAAATGTCCCGTCCCGCAGCCTATCTGACAAGTCACAGGTTATACAGTGAGCCTCCGAAATTTTACGAGGCCATGCTGCACGATATTGAACGGGCTGAACGTTATATTTATCTAGAAACCTATAAGTTCGGTAACGATGAGGTCGGACTCCGGTTCCGGGAAGCGCTCACGAAAGCGTCGGCCAGGGGTGTGCACGTAAAAGTACTCCTTGATTCATGGGGTGTTTCGTACAACGAGTCTTTTTTCAGTGAACTGATCAGCCAGGGTGGTGAGGTCAGGTTTTTCAGGAAAATCCTCTACACTTTCGACTTTTTTACAAAAAACCACAGGCGGAATCACCGTAAATTTCTGCTTATCGACGACCAGGTCAGTTACCTGGGTTCTGCCAATATTACCGCTTATTCACTTCAGTGGCGCGAATCGGTGATCAGGCTAACCGGTGGAATCACACTGATGTTCAAGCGTTCATTCCTTGAAAGTTATAAAATTTACAAGAAATATATATTCAATAAATTTACTTTTAAAAAGTCAAAATTTATTGATGAGTTTGAGTTGGTTGAAGATATGCCATCGATTTACCGGCAGCGGATTAAGACCAAACTGGAACGACTGATCAGCAAAGCAAAAAGGGAGATTATCATCGAAACTCCCTATTTTCTGCCCGGGCACAAGATGCGTAAGATACTGGCCGATGCCGCCGGCCGCGGTGTAAGTGTGAAAATCATACTTCCCCGTCATTCGGATGTGCGTTCTATCGACCTGCTCAGTAGTAAATATTATGGATTTTATTATTCTAACAACATTAACCTTATTTTATATACACTCAACAACCTGCATGCCAAGCTTTTGCTTATTGATGATGAGACCTTTGGGATAGGTTCGCCTAATATCGATTACCGCAGTTTTCGCTACCAGCATGAGGTAATGCTCTTCGGAAGCCACAAAGGTATATTGGCTGAAGTGAGAAATCATGTTAACGATACTATGCTCAACTGCATGGAATTTGACCACCTGAGCTGGATGAGGCGTCCCAAGATTGAAAAAGTGCTGGGATGGTTGCTATTGCCGTTCAGGCATATGTTCTAGAGGGGTTGGGGGTTAGGGCCTCGGCTTTAGGGTAACGGAAGATTTTTCAGCTCCGGGAGCAGGTTTCCTTGTCACAAAATAGATACCGGTAAAAACCATTAGGGCGCTGACAATCTTCACCCACGAAATCCGTTCGGCAAATACAAAAATACCGATAACTGCAACTATAATAGGTTGAATATATGTATAATAGGCTACTACCGACGAAGAGAGGCGTTTGAGTGAGTACGTGATAAAGAAATAAGCCAGGAAGGTAGTTCCGATGATGATATAAAGAATGGCAAACCAGGTATAATGATCGAATGCGCTGAAATTAATTTCTGTAGCCTGCCTGATGGTAAAAGGGAATACGGCCACAAACCCTATAAGGAACATCCATCGCATCATCAGGAATGGGTTGTACTTCACCATCAGCGGTTTTGATATCACCAGGTATAAACTCCATGCAGCCGTATTGGCCAGGATAAACATATCGCCGGTCAGGTGCCCGCCTTTCAGCGAGAGCGCGTTTCCTAGGAGGATCAGCATAAGCGCTCCCACCGCTCCCAGGGCTATACCGCCCATTCGTGAAAGGCCTATGCGCTCCTTCAGCAGGAAGGCGGCAAAAACAAGAACAAGAATGGGGTTTATAGAATTGATTATCGCAGCATCAACCGGGGTTGTGTGGTTGAGACCAGTAAAGAACATCATCTGGTTGATGGCCACACCCAGCGCTCCACTCAGGATCAGCCTGGGATAGTCGGCACGTTCAATCCTCAGGACTCTTAGTTTTTTTATGCTCAACTGTATTGCCCACGATATCAGTAAAGTCCCCAGTACGCGCAGGAAGATGATTTGCATGGGTTGGAGGTGGTTGGGCATTAATCCCTTGGCAATCCAGTAGTTCGCGCCAAAAAGTAGGGTGGCAGCAAGCATGGAGAGATGAGCGCGTGGATCCTGTCGTACCATCCGAATTCTTGACTTTGGGTTTAAAGCTGCAAAGATGCGAAAATTCGTGCCCGGATTTCCTGTTTTGCGAAGATTGGTAATTTTAGGTTGCTGAAAATGAAAAAGCAGCCCGCAAAGGCTGCTTTTTCAATCCTTTCCGGTTTGCCCGGAGATTATGCAATCTCAATCTTTTTTACTGTAGCAGGCTGTGCTTCTTTTTTAGGAAGGCTTACAAGTAAAATCCCGTTTTCGAATGCGGCACTGATGCTTTCGGAATTTACGGTTTCAGGAAGCTGGAATGAACGCTCGTATTTGCTTTTGAAGCCGAATTCGTTCCAGGTGTACTTGGGTCCGCTTACATCTTCCTTAGGCTGGTGGCCTGCGGTAATGGTAAGAATTTCATCCTCGAAACTGATACTGATCTCTTCCTTCGAAAAACCGGGAAGTGCCAGTTCTATGGCATAATTGTTTTCATCCTCGCGCACATTGGCGGCAGGTTTGTAGGTTAGTTCTTTTTCGGTCGACTGGTGTTCAAAAACTTCATTGAACAGAGCAGGTAAGAACGGGCGGAATGCAAATTGTAAGTTGCTCATGGTATATTCTCCTTTAAATTTTAAGTTTAACTTTTATTGGTCTGTGAACCTGAAATTTCAATTTCTGTGCCAAACGGAGAATAGGTCATTTTGCTAATATTATATGCGCCAAAATGGCTGTTTTGTTTAGTGTAGCATGCCATAATGGCTGCTTTAAGTCATATTGAACAAAAAAAGCCGGGATAGCCGGCTTCGTTTCGTCAGAGGGAGGTGGTTGGTTACCCGCAATGGAAATACTGTTCTACAATTTCCATCAGCTTTTCCTTGTTGTTTTCGAGTTCCTGGCGGAGGTTCTTGTCGTCGAATTTTTTCAGTTTGGCAGCAAAGCCTTCGATCACCGATTGAGGGAACACGTTATACTGCATATATATTGCACGTTGCTCCAGCAGCCTGTCGGCCGAATCCCAGCAAGAAATAGGTAACTGGCCGAGCCCTGCACTCTTTTCCTTATGCTCCTCATCAAATATGTTTACGTCCACATAGGTGTTTTTTGCGTATTCGAGGGCGTTTTCCATTTCGAGCCCATGGCGGGCGGCAACAGTGAGGCCAGCCAGAAGCAGGTACACATCGGCCGAACCATCCGGGCATCGAAATTCAACGGTTTGCTTATTGGTAAAATCTTTAGGTTCGACAGGCTCCTGAGGATTGGCGTGGAAAATCATGTTGTTGGTGCCCGACCATCCCAGTGGTACTCGCACCAGGACCGAGCGGTTACGATCACCCCAGCAGATATTGGTAGGGGCTTCCTGGTGAGGAACAAGCCTGAAATAGGAAGTTGGATTTGTATTGCCAAAAGCCGTAAGCGAGGGTGCCAGGTCGAGATATCCGGCAATCGCCCTGCGTGCGGTATCACTAAGTTTGCCGTTATCTACCATGGCATTGTCACCATCTTTCATCAGTCGGGTATGTATATGCATTCCGCTGCCGGCTTTACCGACGGTAATTTTGGGTGCAAAAGTGATAGAAACCCCGTATTTAAAGGCCAGGGTCCTGAGTATCCATTTGGCAATTACGAGCTGATCGGCAGCATCTTCGAGGGTTACAGGCAGAAACTCTATTTCGTTCTGCTCGTATTCCATGCCGTCGAATTTAAAATTCCCGACTTCGGAATGGCCGTATTTAATTTTTCCGCCCGTCTGGGCAATGGCAAACATGGCTTCGGCCCTGAGCGCTTCCCATTTTGCAAAAGGAAATGACTCGTGGTAGCCCTTCTGGTCGGCGGCCTGGAAAAGTTCATCCTCTGGGCTGATCACGTAATATTCCAGTTCGCCCATTACCTCGAACGAAAGACCGGTGCGATCTTTTAATGCTTTGTGTGCCTTGCGCAGGATGTATTCGGGTGAACTTTCGAGTGGGTTCCCGTCCTTATCGTAATAGGAGCAAAGGATATCCAGGGTGGGGATTTCGGAAAACGGGTTGACAAAAGCCGTTTTGTACCTTGGTAATACATACAAATCGCTTGAACTTGCGCCAATGAAAGGGAAGAGACTCGATCCATCCACACGTTCGCCTGTAGAAAGGATATTATCGAGATGCTCGCGGCTGTTGATCACGAAGTTAAGCGTTTTCAAACGACCATCACCACCTGTATACCGGAAGTTGATCATCGAAATGTTATGGTCGTCAATATAACGGATCAGGTCGGCTTTGGTAAACTCATCACTGGGCTTATTGAGGTACTGAACCAGTGAACTCGGGTTCATTTCGGTGAGGCTGTTGGCAAAAGGGTTTTTCATACTTGTAGTTTGGCGAAATCGGGGCAAAAGTAGCAACTTTAAGTTGTACGCGTCAAAATATTTAGCTGCTTTCGGGTTAATTGAGTAATTTTGAACGCTTCTAAAGTAAACCGCCTCTATTCCCGATTATTATGATTTCATCAGAGCACCTGATCTTTGCCGGTTTCCTCCTGTTTATAGGAGCTATACTTGCGCTTGACCTGGGAATATTCGACAGGAAGAGCCATGTGGTGAAATTCAGGGAAGCCCTGATATGGACTTTTGTGTGGGTGAGCTTTGCTATAGGGTTTTACTTTCTGCTCTTATACTTCGGAGATCGACTGCATGGGGTGAAAACTATAGAAGATGTACAGCACCGCATTGAACTGTACAAGCATACCTATAGTATAAGTGGGATGACAGATACACAGGAGGTTATCCATTTTTACAGGCAAAACCTGGCCCTTGAATATATTACCGGTTACCTGATCGAGTATATGCTTTCGGTCGATAATGTATTCGTGATGATACTGGTTTTCCTTTCGTTCGGCGTTCAGAAAATGTATTATAAACGGGTATTGATGTGGGGGATTATAGGGGCGGTAATTATGCGTTTTATCTTTATTTTCATGAGTGCAGCTCTAATACAGCGGTTCGACTGGATTTTGTATATTTTCGGAGGTTTCCTGGTGATTACAGGGATCAAGATGTTTCTTGAACGGAATAAGGAGGATAAGGTGGACCCGGAACATCACCCTGTCGTAAAATTGGTTTCCAGGTATTTCCCGGTACATCCTACTTACTTCAGGCAGCATTTCTGGTTTCGTAATAAACACGAAAACGGGAGGCTGAATTTTACTCCCTTGTTCGTGGTTTTAGTGGTGATTGAATTCACGGATGTAATTTTTGCCGTCGATTCAGTTCCTGCCATTTTTTCGATTACCCAGGATCCGTATATTGTATTTTTCTCCAATATCTTTGCCATCATGGGTTTGCGATCCCTATTCTTCGTGGTAGCACATGTAATCAATATGTTCAGGTTCCTGAAAGTCGGGCTTTCGGTCTTGCTTTCATTTATAGGGTTTAAAATGCTGTTGCATGTTCAACTTACCGCAGTGGGTTTTACAACCGTACATTCACTATTAGTTATTGTGGGAATATTGGGTACGAGTATTGCAGCATCATTGATCTGGCCAGAGCAAAGCCGGAAAATGAACAAAGATGTAGGCAAACTTACAGGCGAGAAAACGTTGTAAGTATATGAAAACGAATGGTATACTGTTTTAGGGTAAGCTTGCCGTTCACAGTATTTCGATGAAATCCGGTTTTTCCGATCCGCATACCGGGCAAACCCAGTCACCAGGCAAATCCACAAACAGTATATCCTCAACAGCGTCATTATAAATATAACCACAGGCTGTACATTCATATTTTTTAGAATTGCCTGCCGGAGGTTTGGATTCAAAATTTGATTTATCGATATAAGTCGGTGCATTTTTAGGGGCGGCACCTTTTCGGAATTGGCGATAATACTGGTATGTCATTGCTTCCCTGGTGTCTCCGGTCGTTTCAGCCTGCAGCAACTCGCCTATAAACATATAGTGAGTACCCATATCAAGTGTCTGTACCACTTTGCATTCCATGAAAGCGATGCAGCCGTTCAAAACAATAGGAACGCCCGTCTGCCCAAACTTCAGGTTCATTCCGGCCATTTTGTCCATATCCTTGCCACTCTTGTACCCAAAGCGACTGATGATATCCGGGTCGGTATCCTGATGCATCACTGAAACCGAAAATGCTCCGGTATCCTGGATCAGTGAAGCCGTGTAATTATCTTTGTTGCAGCAGGATGCAAACCTGGGTGGTGAGGAAGTTACCTGGAAAAATGTGTTGGAGATAAACCCATTACCTTTATTTTTATTGCCGGAACTAACAATATACAAACCGTACGAAATCGTAAAAAATGCTTCAAACTGTATCATATTAGACCTTATTGAAATGGTTGGCTACTATAAAGATACAATGAAAAAAAGGATTGGATACTGCATAAATTAGCTTTGTTTTTTTTAATGCTATTTCCCGAAATATTTCTCCAGGAGTACCTGTGCTGCCACATAAGCGCTAATTTTCTCCAGTTGCAGTTCGGCATCCACTTTAGCCATCAAAATTTTAATATCCTCTTGTATGTAAAAATGATCATGCAGGGCCTGGTCGATCACATTCATCATGATTTGCTTCGACTGCTGCAGCCTTCGCCTGGCGAAATAGCCATTTGACCTGGTAAACGTTACATATTCATTTATCATTTCACCAACCCTCGGAATACCGGCTTTGGTTATGGATGAGCAGGCCTCACATACAGGTTGCCATCCTGATTCGCTAGGAGGGAAGTAATGTAAGGCGCTCCGAAGTTCGGCCTTGGCTACATTCACCCGGTTCAGGTTGTCGCCGTCGGCTTTGTTGATCACAACGGCATCGGCCATTTCCATGATTCCACGCTTAATGCCCTGTAGTTCGTCGCCGGCACCTCCCAGCATCAGCAGCAGGAAGAAATCCACCATCGAATGGACTGCAATTTCACTTTGCCCCACACCGACCGTTTCCACCAGTATAGTATCGTAGCCGGCGGCTTCGCAAAGTATGATTGTTTCGCGCGTTTTGCGGGCTACACCTCCCAACGATCCTGCCGCAGGTGAAGGTCTGATAAAAGCATTACTGTCGACCGAAAGTTCTTCCATCCGCGTTTTATCGCCCAAAATGCTGCCTCTTGACCTGGAACTGCTCGGATCAATTGCGAGCACGGCGATTTTTCGCCCCTGTGATGTAAGATGTTTTCCGAAAGCCTCAATAAAGGTGCTTTTACCTACTCCCGGCACGCCGGTAATCCCGATCCGGACCGAATTACCGGAAAGCGGGAGGCATTGGCTGATGATGGCCTGGGCAAGTTCCTGGTGGATAGGGAGTGAGCTTTCGATTAATGTGATCGCCTGGCTAAGTATGGTGCGGTTCCCATTGGTAATTCCTTCCACATATTGACGCGACGACAGTAATTTGCGGCCGGGTTTACTGTAATGCTTAGCTGCGCTTGCATTGACTGAGGGCGGTTGCTCAATGCCTTCATTTACTTTCAGGGCTGACTTAAACGGTTTGTTGGCTGAAGAATCCATAGGCCAAAAATAACAAATTGCCAGCTAAATTGGTATTGCGAAACGGGAATAGCAATTAAAAGAATATTTATTTTACCAAAAACGAAAAAATGTTACCTTTGCTCCCTCAAATCTCTCGGTAGCTCAGCTGGTAGAGCAATTGACTCTTAATCAATGGGTCACAGGTTCGAATCCTGTCCGGGAGACCGTTATAACGATATAACCACCTGTAAATCAACAAGATATACAAGTGGTTATTTTTTTTTGTCTCCGAATTGTCTCCGATTATATCCAGTTCTACTCAGTTCTACTCAGTAAAGTGAGTTTTTTGTGACTTAGTAAATCAGTTGTGTTCAGTTTAAAAATTTCTTAAACTCTCCAATTTCCCAGGTATATAATATTCATGAGAAACATATCTGAACTATTTGAATTCCTTTCCCATTGTGATAAGGAAACACTATTTACTGAATTGAACATCCATTGTGATCGTCTATTGAAGAATAAAGGGACGGAATCAACAAAACTATTCAAATTTGATATTGAGAACCTGAACACACTATGCCGAATGTCCGAATGGTATCTCGGAAATGAATTATCCAGGATGATAGAAGATAAGAATTCCAATTCCGAAAAAGATGAAATCATGACAGTCGAAGAAACTGCTCTTTACACGAAAACTACTTCGGCTCATATTTACAATCTTGTCGACAAAGGAAAACTAAAGTCAGCTGATTTTTCAACAATTGATAAACCCGGTGCTCGAAAATTGATAAGAATAAGAAAATCGGAGATTGATGGTTTTTTTAATGGGAAATAATATTGAATTAGACTAATTACTTATCCGGATCAGTGGATTAGATTTTCAAAATAGGCTTATTGTTAGGAATATTAAATATTCCTTTACCTTATTATATAGGCACTCCTCCATAATTAACCTTTTCCAAATTTTAAAAAGGTTCATTATATTTTCCTCGGATTGGCTAGTCTTAAAATGGAGAAGAAAAAGTTAGATCACTACTTCTACTCTACATTACCTCCCGCTTTCTTCATTGCAATAAATCTTTCAATATCCTCTTTTGTCAATCCAAGACCTTTGAGTTCTTCCAGTTTTACTTCTGTTTCTTTATCCAACCCTTTCCTCCTCTCCTCATCAAGGTAACTCAATGGGATGAATAAGTATTTGCCAATTCTTACTACTCCTTCGACTGCATCTCTCAAAACTCGTTGGCGTAACCGTTCACGGTTAAACTCAACGTAATCTTGGGCCTGTGGAAAAGTCAAATAGACTATTCCATTAATTGTCACTGGAATGATTTCCTCATGTTCAGTAGCAATAACTTCTTCTTCTTTTTTCATATTGTTGGTGTTTTTAATAATTTACCACATATTATATAAACTATATTGAACAAATTTCAAAATTTGTTCAATATTATTTTTTTATGTCAACAAAAGGTACTACATTTGTAAAATCAATTCAAATGGTACATCACAAACATTGTAACCAATAAATATTTTACAAATATATGACAACAAATTATGAAAAAAAACCGGATATTGAAAAATCTTCAGATATTTCGATAAATAAGGAATTACCACTTATTCCAGATCCGAAAAAAAGTGTACCAAATAGTACTTTTAGAAATAATCAACTCAGGACTATTTACAATTCATTAGACTTCTCTGATTTTTCAAAGGAAAATTTGGATTATGAAATGAAACTCTATCAAGAGGAACTAAAAAAGTATCGTGGGTCTCAAAAGTCTTTTCTAAAGACTCTTCCTTTGGATCATCCTCTTATTATGATTATTGACGAAAAACGGATAAAACTCCTTTACCAGTGGGAGAAGATGATGATTCCAGTTGGAGGTAACAAAAAGGATGACCTGACAATCATCGACGACTTTAAGAAACTCCGTAATAAAGATGTTTCAGAAGTACTTCGATTCTCCAGTGATGGCAAATGGGAAGTATTATGGGATTACACACCTTATGACTCAGGATTAAATCAATATTTCCCTGAGATGTTAGATGTCGATACTGTAAATGGGAGTGTTGTTGATTGTTTGAGATACCTTGAACGATTTCTATATGGTTATGAAACAAAAATCCTGAATAATCCCAGAGTAGAAGTTACTGAAAAGAACATCTATAATAAATTCAAACAGATGTGTAGGATAAGTACGGGTACCCAATCAGTTGGAAATTTTCCGGTCATGGTAGGAATGTACATTATCCAGAAATCATATTTAAAAACTATCGAAGATTTTAAAGGAGTTCCTATCGACCATTTTGTGGTTTTAGATGTTTGTTCCGGGTGGGGGTCGAGACTTTTAGGGACATTATGTGTGTTTAACAGATTGAGAGTAGATTATTATAATCGATTTAGGAAACAACTTCACATCACATACCTCTCAACTGACCCAAATAAATTAGTTGATGACAGATTTAAGAACATTGTATTAGATTGGTTTCAGTTCATTGAACCTGAAGATACCAGTGAGTACTTTCATTTAGAAAAAGAAACTATGGGATGTGAAACCCCGGAATTCTTGGATTACTGTAAATCCGTTCTTGATAAAATAGGTCTATCAGGTGTCAATGTATCATTCACATCTCCTCCCTATTTCAACAGGGAAAAATATTCCAAAGATAAAGGTCAGTCTTATTTAAGATACCCTACCTACCCAGAATGGAGTGACAAATTTTTATCCGGGATGATTAACAACGTTCATGAACTATTATCTCCAGGGAGTAGATTTTATCTAAATATCTCCAATACTCTTGAACCGGATGGGAAAGTGAACCCATTGGAAATAGATTCTTGTCGGTTTCTCGAAGAATTAGGTATGTGTTCTATTATGACTTATAAAATGGTTCTCTCAGGATCATCAGATTCTGAACACAAGGTTACAGTTGGATTCGTCCCTCATAAATATGAACCAGTGTTCGTATATGAAAAAAGTAAATAAATAAAAATTAACTATAAAAATTCAAAACAATGAAAACTTTAACATTAGATTTTAACATCCCTGTTAACGGTAGACCGTACAAGGATAAAATTGAACTGAGTAGGTTCATCAACTTTGTTCCGAAACGTCACGAAAATGACCAAAAAGAAATTGAAATGAATCTCAATCTTTTTGGGAATAAGAAACCATACTATATATGGGTAACAGACACAGAACCTACCCAATATCATCTTCTGATGGGTCATTCTGAAATGGAGTTCACAATCAAAAACGATTTACCGTTCACAATTCTACGATTAAAATTCTCGTCAGAAAATGAAGTAAGAAGGTTCATTATCCGGAATACCATATTTGATAGTATGTCTCTATTTCAGAAAGGGGGTTGGATTCTTCAAAATAAAGATGTTCTCTCAGAAAAAGGTAAGTTGAATATGATATCCGGAGGTAAAGGGGAGGAAGTTAATGAGAAGGTAAATACAATGAAAGAACTTTCAGAGTTGATCCATTGTTCTACTCAAACTCTTTACAAAATATCTTATATTATCGAAAACCTTAAAGACGAAATAGTACTTCGGAAATTGGAAATGGAGGAAATCAGTATTAGTAAAGTGTTCAATGATCTCATGGAAGTAACTATAAGTAGAAACGAGTTTTGTTTCCAACTTCAAGAAACAAAGGAATCAGTTGATACACCTATCGAAAAGGATGTCAAAGTAATCAACATCCAAGAACGAAAAAAATCCATCTATGATATTGATGAATCAGACCAATACCCGGTAATCTTTGTGAAACCTAATTGGGGACTTAAAAAGTCTGAAAACTCCAAACAGTTAATCGACCAACTGAAATTGATGAATCTTTTGAATATTTCATATGGTAAGTTTTCTACTCTTTTTATTCAAGTTCCTACTATCTTCCTCAATGATTCGATGGAAGTTATTTCGAAATGGGGATTTAATGTTGTTGATACAATTGTAGTTTCCCTGTCAAGTTCCAGATCCCAATCAAATTATTCTGAACACTACAATGATTTATTACTGATCTGTGAAAGAAACAATGTTGGTGTTCCCAAAATGAATATCCCAAATATTTCAACAAGACCTTTTATTCCGGAAGAAGAAGTCATGGAGGTTATCGATTCGATGTTCAATAAAAAATTAGATAAAGTTGGAATATTTACTGGTGACCATGATGGGTGGGATACTTTCAATTTTGATTCTAAGAATAAACGGATGGTCAAGTTTTTAAAAAAGATGGGATAGTAATTTATCTTTCTTCACAATCGTCAAAAAACAGGTGTTCAACCTGTTTTTTTTATTTTCAGGATTTTGGTTACAGAAATAACACTATGATTTTGCAACCATAATTGCACAAAAGATTAGGACTTGATTTGAATTTTAAGGGTTTTCCAATGTTTGAAAAGCTTAAAGCTACACATCTAATTCTTAGCCTGAATAATTCAAAAAAATCATCGTAGTAGATTAGCCGAATTAGCGGATGGTTCGTCCGAAAATATTCTTTATCCAGCCTTGTTTTTTAAACCCGGTGCTCGAAAATTGATTAGAATAAGAAAGTCGGAGATTGATGGGTTT
>JBAXXB010000109.1:0-12665 GCA_037128115.1 Bacteroidota bacterium | reverse complement strand
ACTCTTCAAACCCTTGAACTCTTCAAACCCTTGAACTCTTCAAACCCTTGAACCCCTGAACGCGCATCATTAAACCCAGTTTGCCCTATTTTTTGTATAAATATTTAACCTCCTCTCTAACTAAGCCTAGTACATGGAATCGTGGATAGAAATTAAGGAAGACAGCGATTTTTCGTTGCAAAATGTGCCTTTTGGTATAGGTTTGATACCAGGTAGCCGGCCAGCCATCTGCAGCCGGATCGGGGATACCGTTATTGACCTTGCCGGCATGGCCAGGCTTGGATATTTTGACCATCTTGGGCTGAAAGTGTCGGATTTTGAAAAGCAATCGCTCAACGATTTTATAGCTAAAGGTAAAAAAGTCGCTTGCCGGGTCAGGACCATAATTCAGGAATGCTTTTTAAAAGGAAACTGCGATCAAGCTGTGATGTCGCTAATTAATCAAATTGCCTTGTACCCGGCTGGGGAAGTTCAAATGATGATGCCGGTGCAGGTTGGCGATTATACTGATTTTTATTCAAGTATAGAGCATGCAACCAATGTAGGTGTCATGTTTCGTGATCCTGCCAATGCCCTGTTACCGAACTGGCGTCATATTCCTGTTGCCTACCACGGGCGGGCTTCCAGCATCGTGGTATCGGGTTCTGAAATATACAGGCCGAAAGGCCAGGTGAAACCTGCTGATTCAGCGGTACCACTTTTCAGCCCGACCAGGCAACTTGATTTTGAACTGGAAACTGCATTTATTATTGGTAAAGGAAATATGCTGGGAGATAGTATTGCAACCCAGGATGCCGAGGATCATATTTTCGGGATGTTGCTTTTCAACGACTTGTCGGCACGCGACATTCAAAGCTGGGAGTATGTTCCACTAGGACCATTCCTCTCAAAGAATTTTTCTTCGGTAGTATCGCCCTGGGTGGTGACCATGGAAGCTTTGGAGCCGTTCAGGTGCAAGGGACCGGTTCAGCAACCGGAGGTGCTGCCTTACCTTAGTTTTGATGGCGAACATAATTTTGATATCAGCCTCGAAGTGCTGATTAAACCTGAAGCCGGCGTGGAAACAAGTGTCTGTAAATCGAATTTCAAATACATGTACTGGAACATGAGCCAGCAACTGGCACATCACACGGTTAACGGATGCAATATGCGGGTGGGTGATCTCTGCGGAAGCGGAACCATCAGCGGACCGGATGCAGGAAGTTTCGGCAGCATGCTTGAACTCACCTGGAAAGGCTCAAAGCCATTGACTTTGTTGGATGGTACTGAACGTAAATTTATCAACGATCACGACAGCATTATCCTTCGGGGATATTCTCAAAAAGACGGGGTACGGGTTGGGTTTGGAGAAGCTGTCGTCAGGATTTTGCCAGTAAAGCAATAATTCACTCATATTTTATCACTATTCCTATGTCAATATTTGATCCTGATTCCATGCCTTCACATCACCTGCACAGGGTCCTGCTCAGTGCGGTTGCTCCCAGGCCGATTGCGTTTGCCAGTACCATCGATAGCCAGGGAAAGGCAAATTTATCGCCTTTCAGTTGTTTTAACGTGTTCGGTGTTAACCCTAGTACGCTGATATTTTCACCCTCGCGCAGCGGCCGGACCAATGAAGTCAAGGATACTTATCTCAATGTTAAAGAGGTTCCGGAGGTGGTGATCAACATGGTTACTTATTCTATGGTGGAGCAAATGAACCTGGCAAGTACTGAGTTCCAGAGGGGCATAAATGAATTTTATAAATCCGGATTTACGCCGGTAGCCTCCGAAAAAGTAAAACCGTTCAGGGTAAAGGAATCGCCTGTACAGTTGGAATGTAAAGTCCGGCAGGTCATCGAGACGGGAGGCAAGGCAGGTTCCGCTAACCTGGTTATTTGTGAAGTGCTGTTGATTCATGTAAATGATAAAGTGCTGGATAAATCCGGCATGATAGATACCCGAAAACTGGACCTGGTGGGCAGGATGGGAGCCGATTATTATGTGAGGGCTTCGGGTCGAGCACTCTTTTCGCTCGGTAAACCTGCAGGTAATCAGGCTATTGGCGTTGATTCTCTTCCCGAAGAAGTTCGCATGAGTACAGTTCTTACCGGGAATGACCTGGGGAAACTGGGCAGTATACAGGTCTTGCCATCGGCTCCGGAAATCGAAAAATACGGGCAATCGCCTGTTTTCAGAACAATTTTAACAAAATATTCTGATAACCCAGAAACAGCGATTGAAGCAGCTCATGGTATAGCGCATACCCTGATCGCTGCCAACGAAATACATGAAGCGCTCTTACTTCTATTGGCGGCAAGCCGCATGTGGGCAATCAGTGAGGATTTGTAAGCAGCAAACCATCACCGATCAATTTCCTCATATCTTCGTTTTGAGCCATCCTGGCTTTCAGGTATGTGTTAATCTCGTCTGACAGGCTGGTGTTATACTTATGATTATTCAGCGCTTCGACTATTTCAAGTGGAAGTAACCACTCGTCAGTATATAAACTTTTAATTTTTTTCCAGGTAGCATCAAGCCTGCCAATATTATTTGAATGGTTCCGGATTTCGGCAACTAGTTCGTAGAGCTTGTATAACGCTAATTTGCTTTCTGAATGCTGAAGATGATGCGTTTTTTCAATAGGTGCCGGGTATTCCAGGCCGAATGAATCAGGATCGGCAGGACCGGCGAATGCTGAAATTATCTTATTTCCAACCGCCATGTCGTAAATTCCCCAGGAGGGATTAAACAGCTCTTTACCTTTCAAACGAACTGTGCAATTTTGAAAAGAGAGGATCAGGTTATGTCCGTTCCGGCTTTTTATTTTTTCTAGGAGCCCTTCAACGTGAATTCCACTCGTGAAATGTAGGCTCAATTCCCGGCCTGTTTTGATTCCCTGAGAGCCTAGTTCACCTTCACTCAGTATGGCCAGATCGCCGCTTATTCCTTCTATATTTCCCAATGGAGAACCAAAGCCTTCACGATGATAATCAATCCCATGTCCTTCAATTTGTTTGTTTTCGACTGACAGCATGGCTGGCCCGGCAAAACTCAGGTAAGCCGGTTCGTTGTTATGTTTGTACACTTTAACCAACTTCCCGGAGACCTGTAACCCTGAATTATATATAACTGTGCATGTTGCATCCGATTTTAAGGCTTTTTCGAGGGATTCTTTGCCGCCATTTCTAACGGACATGGTATCAAGGTAGTGCCCCAGGACTTTATTCAGGGTGTCAAAATCAGGGGCCACAAAAAGCTGGGGTTGCTGCTTGGTTATGTCAAAACTGATATTTTTAGCTTCGATGGTATAAGGTAGTTTTTTTACAATGGGTTTCAGGCAGTTATAGCTTTCCCCTATGGAGGAAAGTAGCCCTGCTCCATATATCTTCGGATTATCAACGGACCCGATCAGGCCGTATTCTACTGTCCACCAGTGAAGGTTTCGTAAAAGTGCCATTTCCGATGGTGTTTCCTGCAGTTCAGCTAGTTGGTCGAGTTCGGCTTCAGCCTTTTCGATAGCATCGAAAGGAGTGTAGGGATCTGCCTTAAGGATCGATAAGTGCCTGATTGCATTATATACCCTGTTATCATACGCCGAGGAAAAAGCCTTTGCACCGGCTTTGCCAAATTCACTCAGGTAAAAAGAGTACTCTTCATCGGCGATTATAGGAGCGTGACCGGCTGCTTCATGAATAATATCCGGCGCTGGAGTGTATAACACCTGGTCGACAGGCCGTATATCGGCTGCTATAACCAGCACATTGTAAGCCTGGAATTCCATAAAAGCTGCCGGCGGAATAAATCCGTCAACAGCCACTGCGGCCCAGCCGATTTCTTTCAATATACGGTTCATTCCGTACATTTTGGGTATACGGTCTATGCTGATGCCGGTTCGTTTTAATCCCTCTAAGTATGACGAGTGGGCAACGCCCGGCAAATACCTGATATTCTGTCGCATAACATAACGCCATACTGCATGATCCTGGGGCGTATACGTATTATAGGGCTGGTCAATGACCAGGTTCAGCAAATGCCGGGGAAGTCGGTCCAGTACCTCGTTACTTTCCATAAGTGGATTCTATCTCAGTCAAAACAATTACTTTTGAATTTCGTTTGCATGTTGGTTGCCCAAAGATATATAATCCACAGCATATAATACAAATCGATTTTGACTAAGGCCCTTATTTATGTAGCCCTGCCAGTGATGGATGAGATGGATCGTCTTCCGGCCCTGATACAGGCAATCATGGAGCAGACGGTACAGGATTTCCACCTGGTAGTTTGTGTAAACCAGCCTGATGCGTGGTGGGATGATCCGTCGCATGAGTCTGTATGTGAATCGAACCAAATGGCAATCAAGTACCTGGAATCGTTGAACGACCGAAGAATTGAAATTCTTGACAAATCCACAACTGGCCAGGGCTGGCCGCCAAAACGCCAGGGAATCGGATATGCAAGGAAATACCTGATGGATCATATTTCGAATAAAGCCAGGGGAAATGATATTATTGTCAGCATGGATGCCGATACTGTATTTAACCGGGCCTATTTCGCTTCGGTTGCCGAAAACCTGCTGCTAAACCCTTCCGCTTCTGCTATCGCCATACCATACTATCACAGGCTCAATGGAGATCCGGCAATAGACAGGGCAATACTAAGGTATGAAATTTATATGCGTGCCTATGCCATCAATTTGTGGCGGATAAAGAGTCCATACTGCTTCAGCGCATTGGGTTCAGCTATTGCAATGCCCGTATGGGCATATAGCGCAGTAGGAGGGATGACGCCGAAACTGAGCGGGGAGGATTTCTATTTTTTGCAAAAAATAGTAAAAACCGGGCGTTTGCTGCATTGGAATAGTGAAAATGTATACCCTGCAGCACGCTTGTCCGACCGGGTTTTCTTCGGTACCGGTCCGGCCCTGATCAAGGGAATCGGAGGTGACTGGAGCAGCTATCCGGTTTTTCAGTCCGGCTTATTCGAACTTGTATCTGCGACATATAAAGCATTCGGGCTACTATATGAAAAGGATATAAGCACTCCGCTCGATGACTTTCTGGTGCGTAAATTCGGTGAACTCCCCTGGCCTGGTTTAAGGCAGAACTTCAGGTCGGAGGCGCATTTCGTGCGTGCCTGCCACGAGAAAATTGATGGTCTCCGTATTCTTCAATTCATGAAGGAAAGCCAGTTGCCTGATGAAAAAGCAAGTGCAGAAGCACTTGCTGGGCTTTTGAAACTATATGACAGCCAGTTCTCACTGGAGATTTCAGAACTAAATCCTGATATTGATTTTGCGCTGTCAGCTATTACAGAACTTGATTCTATAAGGGATGCATTGTATGAAATTGAAATGCATTACCGCACGTTACATTGGACCGATTTTGCAGGGCTCACTAAAGTTAATAACTAGCCAGGGTCAGTAAGCGGATTTCTATTAACTGTTTCTATAAAACACGTTTTGTTTTCCAACTGTTGGGCTATCTTTGCCGAAAAATCATCCCATGTCAACCCTAATCAACCCCGCCGACACTTTCGTAACCGAAATGAACACCTGGCACGGCCGTACTCTCGGTCTTAAGACGGTACAAGCCTTACAAAGAAACCGGTTCGACGCGGCCTTTTTCGAAACCCGTGAGGAAGCGGCTCAGGCAGTAATCGAAAAAATAGCTAAGGGCCAGGAAGTTGCGTTTGGTGGTTCACAGACGGCAAGGCAGTTAAATCTTCAGCAAATGGTTTCTGACGAAGGTGCCACCATTCTCGACCATAATGCAATTGGGCTCAGCGATGAGGGAAAAATGGAAGTGATGCGGCGCCAACAAGTATGCGACGTATTTATTTGCAGCAGCAACGCTATTTCGCTCCAGGGTGAACTTTATAATATCGATGGGCATGGAAACCGCGTGGCAGCCATGGCTTTTGGTCCCCGCAGGGTGATTGTGATAGCCGGCGTAAATAAACTTGTAGCCGACGAGGAAGCTGCCTGGCAGCGTATCAGGACTGTTGCAGCGCCCATTAACTTTAAAAGGCTCAACCGGCCCAATCCTTGTGCCAAACATGGAGTTTGCATGAATTGCAACCTTCCGACACGCGGATGCAATATTTATGTTGCTACAAGACGAAAACCGCCGATGATGGAATTTTCGGTATTTATTGTTAATGAATCACTTGGATTCTGATGATGCAAGGCTTTGGGTAGTTTTATCCTGCTTCAGGCTAGAAGCTTATGCAAGCTTTCACTCATTATTAAAGGGATTGCGAACTTTTTTCTCAGGTTCAGAAACTCATTTTATAAACTCATCATCCTGAATTATCGAGTGGATATTTCCGCAAATCTACCGGAGTCTTAGGTGATAAACGTAAAAATCGTATTAAATTTTCTAAAAACTTGCATTTCCGTCTCAGGCTTTCATACTTTTGAACATTGAATCTTTAGACTTTATACCATGGATCTGACTATGATTAATGCCATATCGCCTGTTGACGGACGCTACCGCAAACAGGTTGAACGCCTTTCGTATTATTTCAGCGAGGCTGCACTCATCAATTATCGCGTGTTTGTTGAGGTTGAATACTTTATAGCCTTATGTGAACTTCCTCTGCCCCAACTGCAGGGGATAGAGCGGAAAAATATTGCTGAACTCAGGTCCTTGTGCCGGGATTTTACTTTTACCGATGCGCAGGAAGTTAAAGAAATAGAACTTACAACCAATCACGATGTTAAAGCCGTAGAATACTACCTGAAAAAGCGGTTTGACAAAATGGGGCTTGGAAAGTATAAAGAATTTGTTCATTTTGGGTTAACATCCCAGGATATCAATAACACGGCCTGGCCCTATGCGCTGAAACTGGCCATGGACGAAGTGATTGTTCCCTTATACGATGACCTGTTGCAAAAAATACTGCGACGGGTTAAAGAATGGAAAAAAATCCCGATGCTTGCCCGCACCCATGGACAACCGGCTTCTCCAACCATTTTAGGTAAAGAATTATATGTATTTGCCGAAAGGTTGAAACAGCAAATGAAGTTGCTGAAAACCATTCCTATTTCTGCCAAATTTGGGGGAGCTACCGGCAACTTCAATGCGCACTATGTAGCTTACCCGGATATAGACTGGATGGAATTTGGCGATAATTTCGTTAAAAATAACCTTGCGCTCGAACGCCAGCACCATACAACGCAGGTGGAACATTACGATAACCTGGCTGCGCTTTTCGATAATATGAAACGTATCAATACCATACTCACCGATCTGAGCCGTGATATGTGGAGTTATATTTCGATGGAATACTTCAGGCAGAAAATCAAGGCGGGCGAAATAGGTTCCTCTGCTATGCCGCATAAAGTAAACCCTATTGATTTTGAAAACGCCGAAGGTAACCTGGGTATGGCAAATGCCCTTTTTGAACATCTGTCGGCTAAACTTCCTTTATCCAGGTTGCAACGCGACCTCACCGATTCAACCGTGACCCGTAACATTGGTGTACCTATAGCACATACACTAATTGCCATAAAATCACTGATCAAAGGACTGGATAAATTGATCCTGAACGAGGAGAAAATTCAGGCTGACCTGGAAAACAACTGGGCCGTTGTGGCCGAGGCAATTCAAACCATTCTGCGTCGCGAAGGATACCCCAAGCCCTATGAAACACTGAAAGAACTCACTCGCACCAATACGCATATCGAACATAAAGACATCAGCGCTTTTATTGATAAACTGAATGTGCCTGCTAAAGTGAAAGTTGAGTTGAATAAAATCACTCCTTCAAATTATACAGGTTACTTTGCTATGTAAGATTTGTTAAAATTTGTGTGATTCTAAAACAATCTAGTTTAAACAGATTGTTTTAAGTAATTTTGCATAAAAATTAAGGACAGTTTATGGATTTGAAAGAGATTTTATCCGTTTCGGGCAAGCCCGGTCTTTTTAAGACAATAGCACAGACGAAAACCGGTGTAATTATTGAGTCGCTCACTGATGGTAAACGCATTCAGGCTTTCGCCAGCGATAAAATAAGCTCACTCGGCGAAATAAGTATTTTTACCAAGGAAGAGGATCTTCCTCTCCGCGAGGTATTCAGGCTTATACAGGAGAAAAATGCAGATCAGCCGGCACCTGATGCTAAATCAGATGATAACTCCATAAAAGCATTTTTTGAGTCAATTGTGCCTGATTACGATCACGAACGCGTTTATGTTTCACATATGCGTAAAGTAACTTCCTGGTACAATATGTTGCTTGTCAATGGAATAACTGATTTTTCTGCGCCGGCAGAAACAGCCTCGGAAGATGCTGCATCACCGGGCGAGGCGAGTGAGCCTGTTGAAGAAAAGTAATAAAAGAGTCCGCTGTTTTTATAGCGGACTTTTTTTAAGTATTTTCGCTTGTATAATTGCCACTGATGAAGAAATTTATTCATGATTTTGAGGTTACCCGTAACCATCACATCACTGACGACTACTTTGTTCTCTTCCTGCGATGCCCCGAAGCCCTTCCTCCCATACTCCCGGGCCAGTTTGCTGAAGTGCTGGTAAGCAATTCGGCAAGCACCTATTTAAGGAGGCCTATCTCAATATATGATACCGATTATACCCGTAACGAACTTTCGCTGTTGGTCAAAAAAGTAGGCGATGGTACCCGTGCTATATCACAACTCAAAGAAGGAGAATCGCTGAACCTGGTTTACCCTCTGGGTAATTCGTTTAGTTTGCCTACTGGCGAAAGAGCCTTGCTTGTTGGTGGCGGTGTGGGTATTGCGCCTATGTTTATGCTGGCTAAATCATTGAAAGAGAAGGGGTATAAACCTGATGTGCTCATAGGTGGACGCACGTCAAATGATATCATCGAGCCGGAAAAGCATAGAGCCTTCGCTGATGTATTTGTGACAACCGATGATGGCTCAGCAGGGGAGAAGGGAATGGTGACCCAACATTCTTTATTTTCCGAAAATATTCAGGTATACTCTGCAATCTATGCCTGTGGTCCCGATCCCATGATGAAAGCAGTTGCTAAACTTGCTGCTTTGAACCATATCGACTGTGAAATTTCGCTAGAGAATACGATGGCCTGTGGAATTGGCGCCTGCTTGTGCTGCGTCGTCGAAACAGTTGAAGGGAATAAAACAACTTGCGTGGAGGGACCTGTTTTCAACATACAGAAGCTCAGGTTGTAAAGACAGAAGTATTGTTAGCCTGATTCTAAACGGGTAAAATATGAACTTAAAGGCGTTCAGATGAAAATATCTTTATAGACGCAAAATGCTGTATAGATATAGCAAACCAAATACTATAGAAACGATAAATCTGAAATCTGATATAAAAACCAAAATAATGCCTGATTTATCAGTTCATGTACATAAGCTGTTGCTTAAAAACCCGGTAATGACCGCTTCCGGTACATTCGGTTATGGTCCTGAATTTGACGATTTTATTGACGTAAACAGGCTTGGAGGAATACTGACCAAAGCCTGTACTTCGAAAAACCGTGAAGGTAACCGTTACCCACGCATGGCTGAAACTCCTGCCGGGATGCTGAATTCTGTGGGACTTCAGAATAAAGGAGTCGATTATTTTATTGAAACCATATACCCGAAAATAAAAGAGTACGATACTCATATCATTGTTAATGTATCGGACTCTACAGTGGAAGGCTATATGGAAGTTGCCTCGAAATTAAATTCTCTTGATAAAATTACGGGGATTGAACTGAATATTTCCTGTCCCAATGTAAAAGAAGGCGGAATGGCATTCGGGACTTCCTGTCCCATGGCAGGCGCAGTAACAAAGGCTGTTCGCAGTGTTTATGATAAGACAATGATCGTAAAGCTTTCGCCTAACGTGACCAATATTGCCGAAATTGCCAAAGCCGTAGAGGATGAAGGTGCCGATTCGGTTTCTGTTATCAATACGCTGCTGGGTATGGCCATTGATGCTGAAAAACGCCGACCGGTGCTATCTACTATTACAGGCGGACTTTCGGGACCGGCTATTAAACCCATTGCACTCAGGATGGTCTGGCAAGTTTCGAAAGCGGTCAAAATACCTGTAATTGGCCTGGGTGGAATCAGTAATGCAACTGATGCCATTGAATTCCTTCTCGCCGGTGCCACCGCAATTCAGGTTGGAACGGCTAATTTTATTGACCCCCAGGTGAGTATTAAAATATTGGATGGCATCGAAGAGTATTGCCTGCGGCATGGTATTAAGCAGGTAAAAGATCTTATCGGTGCCCTCGAATGTTAATAACAAATATCACCTGCAACCTCTGAACCCCTAACCGCGAAGCATTGAACTCTTCAAACCTTTACTTTTGAACGCGAAGCATTTAACTCTGCAAACCTTTACTTTTGAACGCGAAGCATTGAACTCTTCAAACCTTTAACTCTTGAACACGAAGCATTAAACTCTTCAAACTTTGAACTCTTGAACGCGCAGCATTGAACTCTTTAAACTCTTCAAACCCTTAACACTATAACATTTTAATTTACACCTTCATGCCCAAAACGAATGTTCTTCTTATCGGAAGCGGTGGCCGTGAACATGCCATAGCGTGGAAACTTATACAAAGTCCATTGCTCGGTCATTTATTTATTGCTCCTGGTAACGCCGGTACCCATAGCCTGGGGACGAATGTGGATATGAATGGGAATGATTTTGAAAATGTCAGGAACTTTGTGCTGCAGCATCAGGTTGATTTGGTGGTTGTTGGCCCGGAAGAACCCTTGGTAAGAGGAATTCATGATTTTTTCCTGAACGATGAACAATTAAAAAATATCCCAGTTATAGGTCCCCGGAAAGCAGGGGCTGAACTCGAAGGTAGCAAGGACTTTGCGAAGCAGTTTATGATCAGGCACGGTATCCCTACAGCTGCTTACCAGACATTTACAAAAGAAACCTTAAATGAAGGTCTGTTATTCCTGGAGGGTTTAAATGCGCCCTATGTTTTAAAAGCTGACGGCCTGGCAGCGGGAAAAGGTGTGGTGATCTGTAAAACGATTGAAGAAGCTGGGGCTGAACTTACAGATATGCTTTCCAACCATAAGTTCGGTAAAGCTTCGGAAATGGTTGTTATTGAAGAATTTCTAGATGGAATTGAACTTTCGGCTTTTGCTATCACCAATGGCCGTGAATACCTTGTTTTGCCCGAAGCTAAAGATTACAAGCGGATAGGGGAAGGCGATACAGGTCCGAATACCGGCGGGATGGGGTCTGTTTCACCTGTTCCTTTTGCTGACAGTGTATTTAAGTTAAAAGTCGAAGAACGTATTATAAAACCTACGGTCGAAGGACTTCTGAAGGACGGAATTCCTTACCAGGGCTTTCTCTTCTTTGGTTTGATGAATGTAAAAGGGAATCCCTTTGTAATTGAATATAATGTGCGATTGGGCGACCCAGAAACTGAATCAGTTCTGCCCAGGATAAAAAATGACCTGTTGGATATTTTTCTGACTACCGCGTACGGTGGGCTTTCAGCGATTTCAATAGAAACCGAGGAACATACAGCAGCTACCGTGATGATAGTTTCCGGGGGCTACCCAGGTGAATACAGCAAAGGTAAAATGATCAGGGGCCTGGCTGCTGTAGATAAAAGCCTGGTTTTCCATGCAGGGACCGAACGGGGAAAGGACAGCATCCTCACTTCCGGGGGAAGGGTGATAGCCGTAACTTCACTGGCAGCTGATATTCAGGCGGCTGTAAATCAGTCGATGGAGTCGGCAGCCCTGATAGAATTTGAAGCTGCATACTTCCGTAAAGATATCGGGAAAGACCTGATGTAATCATTTAAACTTATAAGTTGTCGGATGTTCAGGTGGATTTCAAAATCGGGTACTTTTATTCAGTTTACAATTTTCATTGTATTCCTTACAGCACTTTGGATACCATCCTTTGTGCATCCCCTTCCTCCCGTTCAAACTCCGGCTGATGGACCTTTGTATAAACTTTTGGTGAGCTTAATACAGAGTTTTCCTGCTTTGACTGTTGCTCTTGCTTTGCTTCTCATTGTATTGCAGTCGTTTATCCTGTTTTATGTGTATCAGGCAAATGGTTTTTTCGGAAGGAGTAATTTCGTACCCGCTATTTTAATCCTGCTTGCCTACAGTTGGAATCCGGATTTCCAGACTATGCATGCCCTCCTACCGGCTGGAATTTTTATTATACTGGCCTTGAATGCCACCATGAGAATGTATGGGAAGCAAGCTGCCTATCACCAGGTATTTACAGCCGCTTTTTCGCTGGGAATAGCATCCCTGTTTTACCTTCCCCTGGCTTACCTTTTCCTGATGATCTGGTTCACACTAATTACGTACCGTATTTCAGGCTGGCGCGAATATGCCGTAACGATTATTGGATATGTGTTACCTTTCATTTATTATGTCAGCTGGCTGTATTGGTCCGACAGCATGGTGACCGGGCTGAGGCAGCTTTCCGGGTCTCTTTTTAATTTCGTTTTACCGGCACGTATTACCCTGGTGAATACAGTCTGGCTTTCAGTTTCGGCTTTTATCATGGCTGTGTCGATGCTTACGGTACTCTCCCTGATGAATGATAAACTCATCAGTGTCAGGCGCAGGGCATGGGTGTTATTTAATTTCAGCCTGACGGCGCTTATAATAGTGTTGTTGGCATAAACATTACTTAACAGGGTATCAGCCTGGTAATCGGCTTTGGGACTTTCGAGCGA
>JBAXXB010000108.1:0-12829 GCA_037128115.1 Bacteroidota bacterium | reverse complement strand
AACATCCATTTCAGCCACACTCAACCCATCACACAGGATATTTATTCTGATTTCCTTAATCAGAAACATGAAGCCGTTGCCTGAATAAATCTGATCGAATTTTAGCTTCTTGAGTTGGCCCGCAGTTAGAATAACTTTGAAGGTAACCGGTTTGGTATCGTAGGCCAGCCACCGAAGGAATCCCTTGTAGCGATTAGTAAACAGTGATTCAGCATTGATATCAGTGAACAAAAGCGGATTGCCAGAATAATCATCATGCCGGCAAGTACCAAGCGGATATGGCTGCCCCAGGCTATCGATGGACATGCCTTTGTAATACAAAACCTGAAAGCCAGACTCAGCTGCAAAACCATCCTGAAAACCCTCAAATGTTCCTGGCTGTTCAGTGCGAGGTATTCTCCATAAACGTGCGAAGGGAGCGCATGGTGATTCATCAAGCATCCTCTTTGTGAGTATGGGGCAAAGCTCTGTTGTTATGGACAAATATGGCTCAACGCCTTCAGAATAGATCAGCGGGAATTTTTCTGTATGGAAATAATAGGTTAAAGTATACGTCTCCGGATTATACTGAAAAACGTAATATGCATTGTTCAGCTTCACATAATACATATCATTTACGTTGCCGGTTAGGGGTAAATCCCTGGGATCGTCAACTTCACCTAAAAAGTTAAACTTATTTGAAAGTTCCTTTATTCTTCCGAGGTAATTGTCATTGCTTGCCCTTTTAAGTTCAAACTTAATACCAGCATATTCAGGATCAACCTGTACTTTAGGGTTAGGAAGAATGATTCCTGGGAAAGTTACAGCAGGATTGCTTGTACTTACGCTATGCTTGTCCCTGAGATCAATAAAAGTTATGGTAAAGGAATTGTTATCAATAACCGGCATATACCCGGTAAGTATTGAAATCCATTTCAGCAAATCATTCTGGGCCATTTCAGGAACGTGATCAGAAAGGTTGAATGAAGGTTTAACCGGTACTAAGGAAGGTGTAGTTCCGGAATAGGTATTTTCAGCAAAACCATTGTAAAGTACTGCACTGTTAAATTCTCCATCAAAAGGATTGTTGATGATGCTATACCCTGCTTCACCAGCTATTTTGCACAACAATGTCCGAATGTAAACAAAGGGAGTGAACAGGTTAGCTGCATAGGTGGTTTCACCATCCTTTTCACCAATTAACATCATCGGGAAATGGCCATCCAGAAAGTAGTTCAGCGTGGTGTAAAATTCGCTGTAGATGGTTTTCAGGCTCAGGTTATCCAGTTGAAAAGCATCATCCGGAAAATTATCCAGCTGGCTTTTATTATTTATAGGGAAAATTGCAAAATCTGATTCATACTGAGATTTTGAAATAGCCTCATCAAAAATAGTAGTAGCTATAAAAAACTGATGGTTCAATTCGCTTACTACCATATCAGCCTGAAAAGGACTGGCGGTAGTAGAACAAACCCACATCCAGACCTTAATGGTGTCACCAGCCTGAAGATCATAGGCGAAGGTGTTTGAATATGTACCAGTTACGGACATTGTGATTGTACTTACAACAACATTGTTTTTGTATATTTTTATTTTTACAGAACCCAAGTTTATGGTACATTTTGAAATGATAGTATGAGATACCGAAACACCCTCGGGTGCTGTAAAAATGGAACCAGCTTCCGCACCCGAGTTGAATGAACCGGTAAAATCAATATCAGTTTTTCCAAACATGGCAAACCTTAATTCATTAGCACTTATAAAATTAAAAAGGGGGAAATTAAATGTTTCACTATGTGCTGTTGAATAAATTGAAGTAATTATCTGATCAGCTCCCAGATTCAAATCTTTCAGAGTTTTACCATTTAATTTCCCTGCCAGATCGCCATTGTCAATTTTGAAAGCAATATCGTATTGTGTGGCATCAGCCTGAGAAACTATGCAATTGCCCTGGTACCTGAGTGATCCAGAGGAAATGAGGTAAGGCAATTCTGCTGTTGCACGGCCATGGCGCTGCACCCGGTGAGCCTGACCAAACTCATGTCGCAATGCTTCCGTAGCCGGGAATGATGAATTGAAAATATAACTCCCAGGGATTTTACTCTCTGAAGTGGTGAACAGCGGTGACCTGAGCACCAGTGGAAGGCTGATGCCCGGATCAACCGGTATGTTTGAATTGCCAATCTTGATAAGCATTGCAGTGAATTTGTTTTTATTCGGCTTCTTTAATAAACCAATATATCGCATCCACCTGTTCCTGATTGAGCCCGGATGCATCTGTTATATTTACAGTATGAACTGGCGGCAATTCGTCAGCGGGAACTACATCGTCCATAAAATCAGTATATGCTTTTATATCATCTTCTCTTTCTTTTATAGCTGTCTGGTATTTTACTTTCAGTTCATTTTGCTTACTGATCAGGGTGCAATTAGCCACATCAACCAAAGGAACGCTCTCTTTTTCGTTATGCTGCATAACAGTTTTACCTTCTTTATCAGTAAGCAGAAAGCTGCCTCGTAATTCAGAAAGCTCACGCTGGTAGGCTTCAAAATCAGGATTTAAGGGGATGCGCGATGTTGCAGAATTTGCTTTTTCAAATTTCCGCAAATGCAAAAGGTTCTTACGGCGGGCAAAGCAAAGTTTATCTCCAGGCAGATACTTTATAGTATCGAGTAAAATGAAACGATCGAGAATTTCGCCGTAAGTCAAACCTTCTTTAGGTTTATCAATTGCTTTTTTGAATGCCATGATTTTATTCAGGATTAAATTAGATTAAGTGTAATAGGGTATCCATCGTGTTGTTCCGGCAACTACAACTCTTATCATACCTGCGTATGTAAAACTTCCTATTGCCATTGTGGAAATATTCTTTGTTTTATCAGCTGCAGATGTGCCGGAAAATGAGATGAAGTCATAATATGTTGCTGTATCCAATGATCTTGACAAGTATAAAGCGGAAGCGCTTGTGTTAGCAGGAGCGTATGCATTTATCCTCCCGGAAGTGACCATTGAATTAAAGTTCGCAACTGTACTATATAATGTTTGAGTAGCAGAAGTATAATACAGGTAGGTATCATAAGTTGCCGTAGTTGCACTGGCCCAGATCATTAATTTTGTTGCCGATCCTCCGGATAGGCTACCGCTTACATTTGAAACCTGGTATTGAAGTTTCGAAAATGCAACTTTAATTGTATCAGTTGCAGCGACGGTACCTGTTGAGCCAGAAGTATAGCCGGTTAGGGTGCAATTCGGTATTCCTGAAACTGAAATATCATATCTATATGATGCCGGAATAGTAGTTAGTGTTACAACCGGATCACCCGCTGTATTGTTTGCCATTACATTTAGATATCCTCCGGATCCGATAGTAAATTGTGATGCGCCATTGATATAAACAGTATGTCCGGTGAAATAAGTGGCGTTAGTATTTCCAGTGTAGCCGAGATTTGCCAGGGTTAATGTGCGTGTTGTAGTATCTGTTACATGACCGGTAGCATCAGTAACCAGCGTGGCGAGAACAATAGCTCCGGAAAGCGTATCGTTTTGAGCTATGTATGCCGGATGAGTATAATAATTAGCATTTGTCGCTCCGGTATACCCAAGGTTTGCTAATGTGAGTGTTCGGGTAGTTATAGCTGTAACAGATCCAATGGTATTGGTTGTAAGTGATGCTAACACAAGTGCGCCACTAAGTGTTGGATTATAGGCTGTATAAACAGGATGTGTATAACCTGATTCGGGCGCAGTAATAACAACATTCAGAAAACCGTTCATATTCGAGCTTCCTGCAATTGTTAATCCTCCCTGTCCAATAAAATTTACCCCTTTATAAGAAGATACATTTCCGGTTTTATAAATTTGGCTTGCAGTACCACTTTCGAAAGAAACATCCCAGGATACATAATTGTCATACGGATGTGTATGGCTGAATGCTGCCACGGTTACACCGATATCACCCTCAACCAATAAACGTTGTTCTCCCCATCCCGCCCGACGAATATACAACCCGTCCGATTTGGCGTTAAAACCTATGTAGCCGGTTGACACGGTATCCAGTGTGCCGACAACGGCTAAATTCAGCTGCGCCAGGTAATTTTTTGATGCCATGATTATCCGATTATAATAGCCATATACTGATTTGAAGTAGGGGCGATGTTAAAACCAAAGGTTGCGACATTAACAGAAGTGGCATAAATTTCGCATTCTACCAGATCGCCAGTGGCTACATTTCTTACAAATGCGGTGATGTCCAGTGTGTTCATGTTATGCGTAACAGGCAAGGATGTCAAGGTTCCATTTCCAATTGTTTGCGAAAACTTTTTGGTTACTGCACCTAAATTGGTTTTCAGTTTGAGCGGTGTAACAAACCTTACATCATCTGTTCCGGCTGTAACTTCTGCCTGGGTAGCGATTTCAGCAATTCCCTGTGTGGTTTCAGAAGCAACAACTATATCGGGAATATTCTTGTTTACCAGGGTCCAATGTGCCAGTAAGGTTGGAGAATCCTGTTTAGCAATAACCATGTCGCCGATCTGAACATCTTCAGAGAAAAAAGTACCGGCAGCTGTAATTACATACGCCCAGCCATTCTTAATACCTCCTATTGGAGTTGTATCCAGCATAGGAGTATTTGTTGCAGCATCATACCCTCCTTTGTTGACCAAACCGCCAGCGATGGAAGAATTGATTCCGGCAATAAGCCCACTGATCTTACTTGCAGACCACAACTCGGTTAAAGATGTTCCTGCATCATTGATAATACGGTGGATGGTGGCATCAGCAATATGGCTGTCAATAACAGTGTGCGCATTTGTGCCAATCCCTGAAAGCTCAGAGTGAGCCATTTGCTCAAACTGCGCTGTGGTGGCACTTTTTGCTTTTAGCACCTGCCCAGCTGTCAGGCCGCTTACGGTATGCTCTGCTCCAAGTCCTGAAGTTGTTGCTATTACATGAGGCGTAGGAGTGCGGGCATTGGTTAGACGCGTATCCTGGTCGTCAATAATTGTTAGCCAGATTGTGCCATTATAATACCTGGCTTTATTCAAGGTGGTGTCATAATACACAATACCTGCAACCGGACTGGATGGTGCAGCAGCAAGGTTTTCCAATCTTGCCTGCAGAAGCTGATTTTTGTTTAAGTCGATATCGACTAAGAATGATTTTTTTGCCATGGTTGTTTTAGTTTAAATCAGCATATCCGGCAAAGGCAGCTGAAAAGGTTATTGTTAAATTATTCTGATCAATATGTTGCACCTCCCCTTCATGCTCAGTACCTGATGTGTCAATTACGGTTACAGAAGGGTATTTATCCAAATTGTGTGAAACAGCCCAAAGTGTATCCGGCAGGTTCTGGGTGTGGCGGTAATACTTATCAGGTAGAACTGTTCCCGGAGAAATGGATTCACCAAGGCAAATCACTTTCTTCACATTCCCGTTCACTTTCAAACCATAATACAATCCATCTACCCGGTTGTATCCCATATTTGCGGCTGCCAGTTCCAATTGATTCACAGTTGGAACTTTGCCCTCCTGGTTCGACAACCAAATCTCTCTCATCCCTGCTCGATAACTTCATTATACGCATATTCATATTCCAGATCAGCACTATACTGGAATTCACCATCGTGCACTACTGGTAAAATAATATCCCGGAAAACGATAGGATGTAGATTGTCATGGATTAGCTCATACGCTTCAGTAGAATCCAGCAAATCCGAAAGCCATTGCATTTGTGCCGCTGTTAGAAAACCGGTGTTAACTTTTACCACATCACTTTTTACGCTTTTCCAGGTTATTTTATCCGGCAAGGATTGCCCATCGGTAACAACGGATTCAGGTTTTATAGCATTTTCCTGTTGACTGATACCGGTGCAAAGCAATACTTCTAATAATCCGAAAGGGTTTTTAATATACAGATACCGGGGATTTTGATGCCATGAAGTATCTAGTGTGTAACTGTATATTTTACTTATTAGTGAAGAACCTGTTTTAACACAAATTGAATATCCTGCTATCTTTTTATCCGGATACGCCTGAGCCATGATGAGTGAAATGCCTAACTGGGTAAACCCGGTTGGGAAGTATACCAATTTCATGTAAGCAGCATTTACAGTACAAATGGATCCGCAATCAACACTCGTTCCATCCGTAAATGAAAGGCTCAGATTCTGCTTCAGAGGAATTATGGACACACTATTTACCTGCAAGAAATTGATAAACTCTTTTTGATCTGGAAGCACGTTTTTCGGCTCATTATCAGGCCACCAGCTGAGGCAAGATTTACTGCTTTTCAGGAAAGCAAGTAAATGGGTGTAAGACGCATAAAAGGCTTTGCGCCTCGATTTAGGTATGCAACCATCAAGTAGAAAATATATATCAGTTTCAAGTTCAGGCATTGTGACAATAGGATCACCAACCTGCTCCTGAAAAATAAACGTAACGATTTTAGGTACTTCATCATACAACATTGGTGTTGCTGCTGTTTTTCCGCGCTCGGTTATCAACCCCTGAAGGTAATCGCTAAATTCAAAAGTTGCTTTTTTTGATACACCTGCCTGCACACTGTCGCCACCAATTCCGTAAACTCCTCCTGCAATCCGCAGAGGAGTTCCGGTAGCAGTACTTAGCAAGCTAAAGACTACCGGTTGATATGCCATAATCAGTTCCGCAGGTTGTTTGAGCAAAGAGAGAGCCATACTAGGAAGAAGGGTTTAGGTGTTTGGGGTTAGGATTTAGGGGCAAAAGTGGGGAAATGGGGATGGGAGAGAAAGGACAAATAAAATGGTCATTCGATGGTCATTCGTGGTCATTCAATTGTCATTGGTGGTTGATTTGTGGTAATGGGTAGGTGAGCATGTCTAGCCTAAATCTCCGTTGAGGATTGGATGGAGGATTTGCCTTTCTGGATTTTCTCCAGGTCGAAGAGGGACCAGTTGCCACGGACACCGTTTTTTTGAATGCTGTTCATGGCATCAGTAAAACCTTTCATTACCTGCAAGACTTCCGGTGAAAGCTGCAAATTTTCTGTTGTTTGTTCAACCTTTACACTTTGCACTTTTCTTGCCGGAATTGAAGAGAAACCACCTTCCTGGAAACCAGCAAAACCATTGTTGAAAATGGCAGGATTAAGCCGGGGAAGGTTTCCATTAAGCCTGGCCATTTCGATTGTATCCAGGAATGGCCTGAGTTGCGGGTTATTCACGCCTTCGGCAGGAATAACATATTCGTTGGCATGGACAATCCCGGCAGGTTTGCGGTTGCTGCCTGAAGATTGGGTATAACCACCTTCATAAAATTCAGGCATTTTTTGTGAAGCTACTGCGGCCACCTGAAGCCCGCCTTCTAAGGCAGCCATAGCCATCATTGGAATTGCAGGTAACGGCCATACATTTATGGCAGCTTTCCCTACACTGAGTGCAAGGTTTACCCATGCCTGAGCCAGATCCGCTTTATGCTGTTTTTTCCACGCAGCAGCTTTAAGTTTTCGTTCTTTGGCATCAAATTTTAAATTGATGGCATCTTTCTGGGATTCAGTTAGCCTTTTGTTGGATAGTTCAGCATCCCGTTGTTTTGCAAGCTGGCTTAACTTATCGTCCAGTTCACGCTGGTGCTTATCCCGTGAAATCTGGAATTCTGCATCGGCAATCATTTTAGCCGAATCCACGGAGGCATTTAGCGTATCATTTGTTGTCCATGAATCTTTATCAGGATTAGCTTCTTTCCCGGAATCTTCATCCTGTTTTTTAAGTTTTAGTGCTGATAAGGCTTCCTGTGCCTGGATAGTTTCTTCAACGGACGCTGTACCTGAAGCTATCAGAATATCCAGTTCACCCTGAGCATGGTTAATTGCAATTTGCAGGCTATCCTGGGTAAATTGTTTCTGAAGGGCAAGGAGTTGTTTGTTGTATTCCTTTTGTGATATTTCACCAGCGGCTCGTTTTAACTTTAAAGCTTCGAGTTTTTGTGTTTCGGCTTCATTTAATGCACTGATTTCTTTAGAAAGGTTATCATCAGCAACTTTGCTGCTGTAACGGGCATCTTCCTCTTTCTGTAATTTGTCGAACTTATCATTCAGGTATTTTATCTTCTGTTCTTTTTGCTCCCCTAATTCTGAAATTGAAGCAATTTCAAGAAAGCGGGAAGCTTCCAGCTGTTCTTTTTTAAGTTTGAATTCTTCTTCTGATCCTGATTTTACCGATTCAAGCTGAAGATCAATCATCTCCTTATTGAATTTCAGAGTTTTTAGTTTCTGTTCATCAGTTAGCTTATTATAATCAGCAACGTATTTTTTATCTGTATTGGAGAGAGCGATATTCAGATTTGCCTTTTCCTCGCTGGTGAGTTTTTTATTAATTTCCAATTCATGAACAATAGCTTCCCGCTGCGTTGCGTAAGCAGCATGAAGTGTAAAAAGTTCTTTCTGATACCCTTCTTCCATGATTGAAATACTGCTTTCAACAGCTTTCCTGTGGATTTCCTGCTGCTGTTTGTAAGCTTCTTCGGCAGCTTTGGCAGCATCTTCAGCTGCTTTAGTTGCTTTGTTATCTCTGCTTTCCAAACTGCCAACAGGCGACGTTGGATCTGACGGATTTGTTACGGGCAGATCAGGAGTTATAATCCCTGCAGTTCCGATCCCTTTTGATTCATTTTTGTATTTGTTGCGTAGTTCAATATGTTTAGATAAACCTTCCTCTAAAAGCGCTTTTTGCTCAAGTGTAAGGTTTGTAATTTTTAGTGCCGCATTGTATTTCAATACTTCAGCGGTTTCAAAATTAATTTTAGGGGTTAAGTCATTTGCAGTATTCAGGGAAGCTTCAATTTTATTTTGCAGCGCATCAACAACGGATTGTTTTTCTTTTAATGCTTTTGCAGATTCTGCAATTTTATCTTTCAAGTCACCTTTGGCGGTATTTTCTGAAGTTTCATATGTCATGCCGGGCTGGGTGTCCGGACCTTTCATAGCTGCATAATCGCCAACAAGTTTATCGTGCGATTCCTGTGCTTTTGCATACTCAACCGAAGCTTTTGAGAATTCCTCTTTAAAAGCCTCCAGCAAATACTGCTTGCGCAGCTGGCTGACATACCCCTTAACTGCTTCGGTGTTCTGGAATATCACTTTGCCCTGATCATTAAGCATAGCCGTGTAGCCAGGCAATATGGATTTTAATTCTTCGATGGCTTTTTTCTTTGTAGCCAGTGAAACATTTTCTGAATTAATAAGGCGAAGGAGTAAATCTATTTTTGATGTTTGCTCTACCATTTTTTCTACGGACCGATCCATGGCATTATTTACAGCTTCCTGAGCAGCAGAAGCTTTCGACGCATTCTTTATCCACTCGTAGATTGCCATGGAAGCCATTACTATACCGGCAGCAACAGCACCCCAAATGGAAGAAGCCATGGTTGCATTGAGCGCTTTGTTGGTTACGATGGCACGTTTTTGAGCAAACGTTGATTCATTGGTAAGCAGGATGCGAAGGCGGATGCCAATAACTTCGAGGTTGGAGAGAATAATTCCTTTTGTGATTATTGCATGACGGAGCGATTCCCAAACCGAAATGGCTTTCACTGTAAGGCCATACGTTATTAAAGTAGCTGTAATTATGGTGATGGCTTTTGAATGCCTCAAAAAGAAATCGATTGAAATACTTACGGTTTTAACAAAATAGCTAAATCCAGAAGTACTCACTTTAAGCACAGGCAAAAGTTTCTGACCAAGTTCAATTGATAAGTTGGTAATATTTTTCCGTGCTTTTTCGAGCACTGCTTGGGCAGATTCGTTCTTAATATTGAAAGCATCATAAATCTGAGTTCCTTTAAATAAGGCATCATTAGATAATGATTGTTGTTCGCGGAGTAGTTTTGTATTGTTACTCAGTACACCGAGAACCTGAACGCTGCGCTTTCCTTCCAGGCCCATATCGCCCAGCAGGGAAACCATTCTGTCCATACCTGCATTGTTGCCGTTAAGACCTTCGAGAACTTTGATAAAAGCCTGATTGGTATCTTTATTAAGAAGGTTTTTGAAATGTGTTATGCTCATGCCTGCGATATTGGCATACTCGGCAGTTTTCTTAAACATGCCGGTAATCATTCCACTGTAAACGGTGCTGGATACTTCTGACGTTTGGCCTAACTGGTCGAGGGTTGCAGCCAGGCCCATTACATTCTGGATAGATACACCAACAATTGGAGCAATACCACCGACACGTTTGGTGAATTCAACGATATACCCTTCGTTGGCGGTGCTAGCATTACCAAGGGTAACAAGGGCTGAACCGACTTTGAGCATACTTTCCTCAATGCCGAATTTATCCTTCAGTTTAAAAATATCGACCAGTTTACCGATCTGGTTAATAGCTTCTTCCGTATCTGTTCCCAATGCACCGGCAAGGGCGACGTTTATTTTATCGGCTGCACGGATAAATCCTTCAATATCATTTTTTGCAATTCCCAGCTTACCTGCTATTACTCCAAGGCCCATCAGTTCAATTTGTGCCGTACGAGTATTCACTTTTTTAAGTGATTCGTTCATGGCATAAATTTCTTCCTTGGTTAAGCCGGTTACACGGGCAACGTTAGCCACCTGATCGTCAAATTCGGCAAACATGGAAACAGCTTTTTTGCCTGCCAGCAATAATCCTGTAAAAGCGGCAGCCCCAAGAACAAATGCCTGCATTATCCCTTGCAGTTTGTTGGAAACCTGCACAATGCGTTCCCAACCTGTGGCAGTAGCTTTGAGTTGGTTGTTATGATCCGCGATAATACCTTTCAACAAACGAATTCGTTCACCTGCTGCAACATATTCTTTTGACCCTATGGTCATGTTTTTCTGTTTGTTGACAAGCTTCTGCATTTCAGCAGTAACTGAACGGATTTCAGTTACAACTTCTTTGCCATTAATATAAAGGTTGATTCGGCGGGTGTAATTGCTGGCCATATTGTTGGGATTGGATGGCGAAAATTACACGCAGAGGGAGAGGTGCGAAAGGACAAGAAGAAATGTTGTTATGGATAAGATTTAAAACACAAGGATATAAAAGAAGAATGCAATGCCATTAGATTCCTTAGTGGGGAATTTCTAAATCAGTATAAATAATGGGCGGATACAAAGTGATTTCAACTCTAAAAAAGCTGATATAAATGCTATCTTAATCCCTGCTGATACATAATATACAAGCAATATTTATTTTCTTAAATGTTTTACATACAATATATTGTATTAATATTGCACAATAGTAGAGATATAGCACAACATCATAATAGAGAATATGCACAACATAATAATAGAGATTTAACACATCGTAATTATAGAGATTTAGCACAACATGTTAAAAGGGTTTTGGCACATCATATTAATAGGGATTCGGAAGTTCAAGTAGTAAAAGTTTTAACAGATAAATAGAAAAATGGCAACACCAGGAGAAAAACTTGCAGAATCATTAGAGATACTTAAAAAGCTTCAAGATAGCGGAATTGTGGCAATTAAAGCATCTGAAATAAGCCGTGTGCATAGAGAACGCCTAGTAAAAAATAAATTTCTGCGTGAAGTAATGAAAGGCTGGTATTTATCAGTGCCTTCCGATGAGCAATCAGGTGATAGTACATCCTGGTACGCCTCATATTGGCATTTTTGTGCAAGATATTTAAATGAAAGGTATAGTGAATCATACTGTATTTCGGCAGAGCAATCCTTACAAATACACTCAGGTAATTGGACAGTGCCGCAACAACTTATTATTCGATCAGTGGATGGGCCGAATGGCATAACTCCATTACCTTACAATACATCTTTATTTACAATGAAATCTCAGCTTCCGAATGCTGCAGAGATAAAAGAAGTTGAAGGAGTCCGAATGTTGACACTTGCTTCTTCACTTATACATTGTTCCCCAAATACATTTATTAAGTGCCCAACAGATACAAGGACTGCATTAGCGATGATTAGGGATTCATCAGAAGTATTAGGCTTATTACTGGATGGAGGGCATAGTACAATTGCAGGGCGACTGGCAGGAGCATTTCGGAATATAGGACAGGAAAAAATTGCAGATGATATACTAAAAACTATGCAGATAGCGGGCTATGATGTGCGGGAAACAGATCCTTTCGAAAGCTCTTCTCCAATACCTTTAAATGCAAGAGGTGTGTCTCCGTATGTAAATAGGATAAAACTGATGTGGCATGAAATGAGAGAAGTTGTTATTAAACATTTCCCGAATGCTCCTGGTCTGCCAAATGACCATGAAAAATACATGAAACTTGTAGAAGAAATTTATATAACAGACGCTTATCACTCATTATCTATTGAGAAATACAGAGTCACACCTGAGCTGATTGATCGTGTGCGTAATGGAGAGTGGGATATGGTAAATAATGAGGAAGACAAGAAACAAAGGGATGCGATGGCAGCAAGAGGGTACTGGCAGGCCACGCAAAAAGTAAGGGAAAGTATCAGAAGGATACTTAATAATGAAAATCCAGGAATTGTTGCAGATAAGGACCATGGAGAATGGTACAGAGAATTATTTGCGCCAAGTGTTACCGCAAACATACTGAAGCCATCCGACTTAGCCGGTTACAGAAATGGACAAGTGTATATAGGCCAATCAAAGCATGTGCCTCTTAGTTCAGAAGCAGTAAGAGATACAATGCCAATACTATTTGAATTGTTGCAAGGCGAGCCAGATGCATCCGTTAGAGCAGTTTTGGGGCATTTTATTTTTGTATATATTCATCCATATATGGATGGAAATGGTCGTATGGGACGCTTTGTAATGAATGTGATGCTTGCCTCAGGTGGATACCCATGGACAGTAATTCCTGTCGAAGAGCGCAAAACGTATATGG
>JBAXXB010000107.1:0-12853 GCA_037128115.1 Bacteroidota bacterium | reverse complement strand
ATTCAAGGGCTTACCAGCTGGGTGAAGTAACCGATTTTACCCGTTCGGGCACTACATTTACCTTCGCTTGCCATCATGCCAAAGTAGAAGTTGATTTTTGCCGGGCTGATATCTTCCGCTTACAGATGGCCTACGATGGCATTTTCACGGATCCTGCGGCTAACAATATTGTAATACACCCCCCTGCCGAAGCAACAGAAGTAACTTTTTCGGAAAAGGATGGATATTACCTCATGTCGACCTCAGCAATCGCATTAAGGGCTTACCCCAACCCATTGCGCTTCGCCATGTACAAACCCGATAACAAAACCCTTGTATGGGAGGAAAACAGGGGTCTTACCTATGGAAAAGAAACCGTTCAATACCTCTCGAGGGGCGCCAACGAATATTTCTATGGAGGCGGCATGCAAAACGGGAGGTTTTCGCACCGCGATAAAACCATTTTGTTGCGCATCGACTGGAACTGGGAAGATGGCGGTGCGCCCAACCCGTCTCCTTTTTATATGAGTACCAATGGCTACGGGGCTTTGCGCAATACCTTCGCACCCGGGGCTTATTCCTTTGCCGATACGCTGCAGCTCATGCACTCCGAAGCCCGTTTCGACTGCTATTATTTTGCCGGCGCCTCACTCAAGGACATTTTGAACAGCTATACCGATGTGAGTGGTAAACCTTTTCTCCCCCCTCGCTGGGCCCTGGGCTTGGGCGACGCCAATTGTTACAACCGCGGTGCAGGTAAGGGTCACAATACCAGTGGTTATAAGGGAACTACCCCCGATGTGATACCGCTTATTGCCGATCAGTACATCGCTCACGACATACCGCGGGGCTGGATACTGCCTAACGACGGATACGGCTGCGGCTATACCAAACTCGATTCAGTAATTATCGAACTACGTAAAAGAGGTTTTCATACCGGCCTCTGGACGGAGAATGGCGTTCAGAAAATTGCCCGAGAAGTAGGCGAATATGGCAGCCGATTATGCAAACTCGACGTGGCCTGGGTGGGCGAAGGCTATAAATTTGCCATGGATGGATGCCGCGCTGCCTGCGAAGGAATAGAAACGAACAGCGATGCACGCGGTTTTATATGGTCAGTATGCGGATGGGCCGGCACTCAGCGCAATTCGGTGGTTTGGACCGGCGACCAGAAAGGCACCTGGGATTATATACGCTGGCATATCCCCACCGTGATCGGTTCAGGACTCTCGGCCCTCAATTGTGCCACCGGCGATATCGATGGAATATTTGGCGGAAGCGATTCTACCTTTACCCGCGACCTGCAATGGAAGTGTTTTACCCCTATTTTTATGTCAATGTCGGGCTGGGCGCCCAAAGACAAGCAACCTTATACCTATGGCGAGCCTTTTACATCCATCAACAGGAAATACCTGAAGCTGAAACTGCGTCTTACCCCCTATATGTACAGCCTTTGCAACGAAGCATACGAAACCGGGGTTCCGGCTGTGCGGGCTTTGGTTCTGCAGTATCCTTCCGATCCCGTGACCTGGGGAACTACTACCCGTTATGAATATATGCTGGGTGAAAACATACTGGTTGCTCCCGTTTATCGCAGTCAACCGGTCCGCGACAGCATCTACCTGCCCGAAGGCAAATGGTTCGATTACTGGGATGGCAAGGTTTATGAAGGAAATACCACGCTCAATGCTTACCCTGCACCTCTTGATAAACTGCCTCTTTTCGTTAAGGCGGGATCCGTTATTCCAATGTACCAGCAGATGAATTACGATGGCGAACGTCCTGCCGATACGCTTACACTCGATGTATATCCCGGGCCGGAAGCGCGATTCAATATGTTCGAGGACGAAGGTTCCAACCGCGACTACCGCAATGGTAAATTCACGAAGACCCTTATCACTGCCATTTCGGATAAAACAGGCATACGCCCCGGTAAAATCACGGTTTCGGCCGCAAAAGGAAGTTTCACGGGCAGGATTCTTAAGCGGGCGTACCTCGTTCAGGTTCACAGTACCGCCATTCCAGCTAAGGTAGTTGTGCAGGGAAACAAACTTCCAAAATGTAAAACGAAAGCGGATTACGATACGGCAAAAACGGCCTGGTATTTTGATCCTCTCGACAAAAATGGGGTGCTGTTTATCAAAACCGCCAGCTTATCCACCGATGCTGATGCATGTATTTCGCTGGAATATTGAGAAATGCTTCTTAATATGGTTTCTATAAGCCCGTTTAAGTGCTTTTATAATTCTATAATACCCCGTGAGCAGGCAATAAATGGTCAGCTGGCGGAGAATGGAAATTGGAAGTTTAAAGTTGGACGTCAGCAATCTTAAGATGAAAAAATACCTGTTTGAATACATGAATTTGCCCGGGAGGTTTTCGCGCTTCCGGGCTCAAATCGCGCAAATCCCCATTTCGCCCCATTAAATAGCAACACACCCACATCCAAAATCCCCACTGAAAGATGAGAAGACTTTTATTCCTTTTCCTGTTTATAACGACTCTTCTCCCGTATGCCGGCGCCCAGCAGAAGCACAGTTTTGCCATCAGGGAAGGAGAGTTTATGTATGATGATAAGCCCGTGAAAATTCACAGCGGCGAGATGCATTATGCACGTGTTCCCCGCGAATACTGGAGGCACCGCCTGCAAATGATCAAAGCCATGGGGCTGAATACGGTGGCTACGTACGTGTTCTGGAATTTTCATGAAACTTCGCCCGGGGTATGGGATTTCACTAGCGGAAATCACGACATCAGGGAATTTATTAAAATGGCAGGGGAGGAGGGACTCATGGTAATCCTGAGGCCCGGTCCCTATGCATGCGCCGAATGGGAATTCGGGGGCTATCCCTGGTGGCTTCAGACGAATAAAGACCTGGTGATACGTACCTATAACAAACCCTTCCTCGATTCGTGCAATGTTTATATCAATCAATTGCTTCACCAGGTGAGGGATCTGCAGGTTACGCAGGGAGGACCGCTTATTATGGTGCAGGCCGAAAATGAATTTGGTTCTTATGTGGCCCAGCGGAAAGATATCCCGCTGGCTGAGCATAAAAAATACAGTCTCGCCATCCGCAACCAGTTGCTTAATGCCGGGGTGGAGGTGCCCTTGTTTACCTCCGACGGCAGCTGGCTGTTCGAAGGCGGAACCATTGCGGGAGCCCTTCCTACTGCCAACGGCGAGGACAGCGTTGAGTACCTGCATACAGTGGTTAATGAATACAATGGCGGCAAAGGGCCTTATATGGTAGCCGAATTTTACCCCGGCTGGCTCGACCACTGGAACGAAGAATTCTCTGAGGTCAGTGCCGGTTCGGTTGTGAAACAGATGAAGAAATACCTGGATGCTGGTGTTTCATTTAATTTCTATATGGTACACGGGGGTACCAATTTTGGGTTTAGCAGCGGCGCCAATTATGATAAAAATCATGATATACAACCCGATATTACCAGTTACGATTACGATGCTCCCATCAGTGAAGCAGGTTGGGCTACGCCTAAATACAAAGCCATACGCGATGAGTTGATAAAGTACTCGGCAAATGCAATTCCTTCGATTCCGGAGGCTAATCCGGTGATTTCCATACCTTCAATCGCGCTTTCCAAAACCGTCGATCTTGCAGAACTGAAAGCTATGACCAAACCTGTACTTAATAGTACACCCCTTACTTTCGAGGAACTCAACCAGGGTTGTGGCTATATGTTATATAGCCGGAAATTTGATAGGCGCGAAGCCGGTAAGCTTGAAATTAAAGGATTACGCGATTTCGCCACCCTTTATATTAACGGCGCAAAAGCCGCTGAACTTAACCGGTATAACAACAATTATACAGTTACTATCGATATTCCTTCCGGCGCTACCCTCGAAATACTGGTCGAAAATATGGGGCGCATAAACTATGGCTCTGAGATTGTAAACAACCTGAAAGGCATCATCAGCCCGGTTCTTATCAATGGTACTGAAGTTACAGGCAACTGGAATATGTATAAATTCCCCTTCGACACTATGCCTGGTTTGACTCCGTTTGCAGGCCAATACACTAAAGGTCATCCCATGCTTTACCAGGGAACATTTATACTCAACGAAACCGGTGATACTTTCCTCGATATGCGTACATGGGGGAAAGGCATTGTTTTTATTAACGGGCATAACCTGGGAAGATACTGGCGTGTCGGTCCGCAGCAAACCCTTTATGTGCCAGGTGTATGGCTCAATAAAGGCATGAACGAGGTGGTGGTTTTCGAGCAACTGAACGATATTCTTCAAACCAGCATCAGTAGTCTGGCGATGCCACTCCTGAAAGAAATCAACCTGAAATAACCGGGAACCCCTGTGCACTGTTGCAAAGTTTCGGTAATGGTTACAGCAGAGGTACGAACACTTGACAATACCAACATTTGGAAGTAGGCCCGAAAGTCTCTGAATGGGCATAATATTTCCCTTCAGCAAAAAGAAAGGCTGCCCTTTAGGGGCAGCCATATATATAGGGGCAAACATCGGATTTATCAGGGAGACTTTGCTTTAAACTGTTAGTTGTTTATACCAGGTTCAACGGTATTATCCAGGTTGGCGGAGTCACGGGTCGAAAATTTAGTGGCATCAAACTTCAGGTAGTTGTAACCATTGGCTGGGGTACCCGATATTTCTTCGGAGTTTTCATCTCCCGAAATTGAGAATTTACTTGCGTCAAACTTCAGGTAGTTGAAATCGCTGGCTGGCAAAGCTGTAAATTCTTCTGAATGTGCGAATTTGCTTGCATCAAATTTGAGGTAGCTTAAGTCACTGGCAGCATCTTCAGTCAATTCGCTGGTTTTGCTCGTGTTTATGAATTTATTCACATTAAACTTAAGGTAGTCCATGCCTGCCGAGGGCAATTCAATCGTTTCATCAGAAACTGAACCCGAGTTCTGAATAAAAGCTTCCGGGTTAAATTTTAAATAAGAGTAACCGCTTTCAGTTGAATTGGTCAGGGAATTAGAAGCCAGGTTATTTTCAGCCTCCGGTAATTCGGTACCTACAGTTTCGTTTGTGTACATCCCGGCATTGAATTTTAAGTAATCGAAAGTGACTGCTTCGGGCAGAACTTCTGTTTCAATCGAACCTGCATTTTCGGCTTCGATGAAATAAAGCGCGTTAAATTTCAGGTAGCTGAAATCTGCTGTTTTATAAAGATTACTGCTTAAACCGGTTGCATTATCCTCGTAACCTGAAATTGCATTTGCAAGGGAGCTGCCTGTATAATTAACCTGTGAGCAGGAAATACCGTCCACAGCAATTCCATTTCTTTTATCGGCGAAGCGGCGTGAAGGGGATTCTGCGAATGTGATCAGGAGGCAGAAGGCAGCGAAGGTCGAAATCAGTATGGATGTTTTCATGGCTTTTTGTTTTTTTTCTCTTACGAGTATTGTTGATTAAGGTTGTTTTATTTGCTCATATGACGGCAGTGTATTCAAAATGTTACACTAAAAAAGGCTAAAGAATGCCTGAATCGGCCAGTGCCGTGTAATCATCGGTAAAACGATAGTATACATGGGCGAATTTCAGGTAAGATATTAATTGTCAAAGTATAACAAGAGAAGTCTAAGGCTGATGATTCCCTTTATAATAGTATCGGCTGCCTTTGTTAGAGGTCTTTTCCCGCGTTATTCCCGGCCTACATCTGCCTAATCCTCGCCATCCTATTGGTTTTTGTGGTAAATTTGAAAATCAGCAGGAAGAGTCAAAAATGGCGAATCCAATTTTCTTAAATAGTCAAATCAGTGAAGTCATTTAGCTTGAGGCTGAGCAATCTGCCTCGTTTTCAAAAGTATATTTATGTCAGAAGAACAAGAAGATTCAACTCAGACAGCTTTGTTGATTATCGATATACAGGATTTCTATTTCGAAGGAGGTTCCTCTGAGCTGGTAAACCCTGTTGCTGCAAGTTTGAATGCACACAAGCTTCTGTCGGTATTCAGGCAACGAAAGCACTTGGTGATCCACGTGAAGCATGGCGCGGGCCAGGGCTCCGGAATACATATACATGTTTCACCTTTGCCAAACGAGAAAGTTATAGTGAAGCAAAAAGTGAACTGCTTCCTGGAAACGGATTTGTCAGACTTCCTTCAGTCTAACCGTGTCCTCAATCTGGTGATTTGCGGCATGCAGACTAATATGTGCGTGGAGGCTGCAACCCGGGCAGCAGCTGATCTGGGTTATACATGTACTCTTATACATGATGCCTGTGCGGCCAGGAACCAGGTTTTTGCAGAAAAAACAGTACAGGCTGAGGATGTGCATATAGCCACCCTTGCCATCCTGAAGGCATACGCCCGGGTCATAAGTTCGGAAGAGTACCTTGCTTCTGAATGACAGGATAATCGATTGTAAACGAGTAAATGGATTTAATTTTTGAAATAACATGGAACCGGATTCACAACTCCTCCTGCAACTGGTAACTATGCAGATGCCTTTTGGTAAATATAAAGGTACAGTACTATGCAAACTTCCGGTTTCATACCTGGAGTGGTTCAATCGCAAAGGCTTTCCGGAAGGTAAACTGGGAATGCTGCTACGTACCATCTATGAAATAAAGCTGAATGGCCTCGAATACCTGCTCGATCCTATAAAAAAGATGAACCCTTTACGATGAAAGCATCTTCCATTAGCATATTAAAAAAGGAGCTTATCACTCTGCCTGCAGGCGATGTGGTCGATCTGTGTTTGAAGCTGGCTAAATACAAGAAAGAGAATAAGGAACTGCTCAGCTACCTTTTATTTGATGCGAATAATGAGTTGGAATATATCTGCAGCGTTAAAGAAGAAATCAGCCAGCAGTTCACTGGAATTAATACCAGCCAGCTCTATTTCGCTAAAAAGAGCATACGGAAAATCCTGAAGACTACAGCTAAATATATTAAGTATTCAGGTCATAAGCAAACAGAAGTCGAGTTGCTGATCTTTTTTTGCTCAAAACTGAAGGCTTCCGGAATCCCGGTTAAGGCGAGTAATTCGCTGAGCAACTTGTATTTAAACCAGGTAAGAAAAATTCACCAGGCCATAAACGCCCTGCACGAAGATCTGCAACATGATTACCGCCTGGAATTAACGGCTTTAAATATACTTCTGTAGGTTATACGGGTCTCATCCAGGTACAATCAGTAAATAAAAAAGGCTGTCGAGATGACAGCCTTTTTTGTTATTATTTGTTGATAATGAATCGTTTATTAAACCCTGTCTGCTTATTCTTCAGTTGGAGAATGTAAATGCCATTAGGTAAATGGCTCAGATCAAGCGGGTGTAAAAATTCATCGCTAATAGCCAGGCCTGCTTCCGAATAGGCAAGTTTACCCAGTGCATCAAATACATTCAGGTCATAATTCCCGGCTGGTATGGATTTGCCCCTAACAGCGAACTGTCCTGAACTTGGGTTGGGGAATAACTCAATAAGTTTACTATCGGCTAATTCAGGAATCCCGGTGCAGTCGAAGAATGTAATCACCGCAGAGTCGGCAGTCATACACCCGTTTGCGTCGGTAACCGAAACATGGTAGGTATGTGCACCGAGACCTTTGCCTATGGTATCAATCTGCAGTGTGGCTGTTGTTGCCCCGCCGGGTGTCCATAAATAGGATTGTGGGTTACTGATGGTTGCATCGTAGATGAGTTTCCGGTTGCCGCAAACTGTTGAATCATTGATGACTACAATTGGCAGAGTATTTATTGTAATAGACTGGTTTGCAGTTGCCGAACAATGTGTCGTCGGGTCAATAAAAGTATAAGCAACATGAATAATTCCTGCGCCGGCTTGCGAAGGGTAGAGTGTATCGGCTGATACTCCCGGACCACTGTAGGTGCCTCCGGTTGGGGTGCCTGCAAGCAAAATAGGTGATGCACTTACACATACCGGGCTTATTGCGTCCATGGTTACTATCGGCAGCGGATTAACAGTTATGCTCTGTACAAAGGAACTGGAACAGGTATTCCCGTCAGTATAGGAATAAGTGATTTCATGGTTTCCCACCCCAGCAACAGCCGGGTCAAAAGTCAGGCCGTTATTTATTCCCTGGCCGGAATAGGTTCCACCTGTCGGGGTGCCACCACTCAGATCAAATGCCGGGATTGATTCGCAGACTGTGTCGAGGAAATTAAGGTATACGAAAGGCAATTCATTGATGGTTAATGATACCGGAGTGGGCTGGCTTTCGCAGCCATTTTGGGTTTGAGTAACAATATAATTGTATGTGCCGGTTGAGGTCTGCCCTGTTGTGAATGTGGAGCCGGTGCCCGCTATAGTACCACCCGAATACCATTGCAGGGCTGTGCCGGAAGCGGTAAGATCGGGTACTGGCTGCCCGTAACATACTGATACATTTGAAGCAGCAGGCGGTTCCGGTGAAGGCTTAACCGTAATATAGCTGCCTAAAGTAACTGTGTTCGTGCCCATCTGGTTGGTAACGGCCAGTGTAACATCGTAGGTGCCTGCTGCACTATACACAATGCCTGTTGGGTTTTGTGATGTTGAAGTTGAAGGTGTTGCCCCGGTAAACGTCCATGCCCAGCTGCTGGGCGGGCCGGAAGAGAGGTCTGTGAAACTGACTGCTTGTCCTGCGCACGGATTGGTGTTACTAGCCACAAAATTAGCGTGTGGCGAAACGGCTGCTACAACCCTGAGGGTGGCGGTGCGTTTATGAACCGGTGTCCCGTTGCTCCCCGTGGTGGTGATGGTAACCAGGTAGTCGCCAACCGCTGCCGATGTGCTGCTGAATTGTATAGGGATCTGGCAGGGATACGACCAGAGTTTATTGCCTTCAGGGTACGAGATGGTAAACAATCCAGGAGCTGCCGTTACCGAAGCGCTTACAAAAACGGTATCGGAGTAGAGTTTCACACTGGGGACTTTAGCATAAATAGTGCCCACAGGTGATAAGGTGTCAATTGCCGGTTCTGCCCTTAGTCCATAGTCAGGGAATATCCAACATAACTGCCAAAAGTGTTTTCGCGAAAATCAGTCCAGGCCATCATAGCTGTCGTTCCGTTGGAAGTTACCCCGTTATAATCGCCGTAATAGGCAGGTGAACCACCCCCGCCACAGTTCGTGCAGTTGATCTTCATTTTCTTGTTCGAAACTTTCTGATTCTCGGCAAACGTGACTCCATCATCGGTATAGCTTCCATATATCATTGCGCTGTCGCTGGTAGGGCAATCGCGGGTATCCATCCACGAGATAAACAGCCTGCCTGTTTTTTTGTCGTTCCAGATAGCAGGAAACCAGTTGTTGTTATTTTGGGTGTTCTGATCATCATTAACAGTTTTTGCAGTTGACCAGTTTGCACCTTCGTTGTCGGAATAGCGGCAAAAAATATCCGGTTTATTACCGTCACCGGCCGGGTAATTGGATGCATACACCAGGTACAGCCTTCCGCGATGAGGGCCATAACTGTTATCGACAGCCATAAACGGGTATGGGCGGGTTCTCATGTTTTGAACCGAATTTCGCCCGTTCGAATTGGATCCGACATAATTGGAGAAACTCTGGGCCGACTTGAATGTATAACTGAGACCACCGTCTAATGATTCGTAAAAAGTATAAGTGGATGAAAAAGAACTACCTGAATTTGTAACCACATAAATTGCACCCCCTTGTAATGCGTCTTTTGGACCGACGGCAACCATCATTCCGGGGATAGATTGGGTATTAAAGTTCTGTGTGTTCGAAAATGATGTCCCATTATTAATAGACCTGGCGTGGTTTCCACCACTGCTAGCGGTCATGGTAGCGTAAATGTAATTGGAATACATACCACCGGTCTGGTCGGCAGCAATCCAGTTTTTATCTACGCCATTTATAGCAATCACCACAGGATCCCAGGTTTGGCCAAAATCGGTTGAGGTCACAACTTTGCAACCTTGAATGCTTGACCCATACATATTCTCATATATGAGCCTTCCTGTGCTGTCGCTAACCACAACCACGTCGCCACTCATGCCAGTCCAGGTTGGATTTGACGAAACCCAATCGTAACCATTACTTGTACGATAGCCTTTTCCTCCTCCTGATCCCAGATCATTCCATACGGCATACATCTCCAACGGGTTCAGCGGGTTTGAAGTAATGCTGCATTCGGCAAAATCGACTCCAAGTTTAAAATTGTCATAATCACCAATAGTGATTATTGAAGCCTGGGTTGCATCACCCTGTGGGGCTTTAAATCCTGGTGCTTTGACCATAGGGTCATGCTGTACGTTGACGTCTTTTGTTGCAGGTTGAGCATAGGAATTCAGGCTTATCAGCAAAAGGGCTGACAGACAGAATGTAACTACTGCTCTGACAGTAGAAATTTTCATGTGAAAAGGAGTTAGGTGGCTATCAAAGAAAGGTAAAGTAAATTTGGCGCTAAATTTCTCTGACAAAATTAAACTATTTTCGATTACTTTTGTTCGACCTGTTCAATCAAATTAACCCTAAGCAAATCAAGACATGAGATTTAACCTTTTTCAGAAAGTGATGGCAACCCTCGGCCTTATGGCTATAGTTGTATTATTCTCCGGTTGTCCGTTCTCAAGCAGTGTTCCTATTGATGAAGGGACAGTGCAGGTTTCACCGGCTTTATCTGGCCAATGGATTAGTCCGGGAGACAAGGAAGCTGAAAACCCAACCTATTACATTATTTCCAGAGTGGATAATTTTAATGCCACTGCGAAAAAAATGGAGTATTCGTCCTCTGACAGCGCTTATGCCGAAACACTCTATCACCTTACATTTTCGGATGTGAGTGGCGAAACCTTTATGAACGCCATGGAAGAAGGAGGGACTGCATACAGCCTCTATAAATTCAGCTTTGATGAAAAAACCGGTGAGGTCAAGACCTCGGAAGTAACCGACTACATTAAAGAAACCTTTACAACGTCGAAGGAATTGAAAGACTTTATAGCCAAGAATAAATCGAACAGCTATTTCTTTACCAATACTAACGAGACTTATGTGCGTAAATAACGCACTGTATTTTTAAAGATTTCGGATTACTTCGTCCAGCAAGCGGATAAGTTTGATTTCAGCTTTTCCAGCTGTTTCAAGTATGTCTTCCAGTTTGGCAGGTACCAGGTTGTCGGGATCACATAAATCGGTTATCACCGAAACGGCTGAACATGGCAGCCCCATATGGTTTGCAACTATTACTTCGGGTACAGTCGACATTCCTACTACATCTGCACCTATAAGCCCCAGGTAGCGGTATTCGGCGCGGGTTTCGAGGTTAGGGCCCGATACAACGGCATAAACCCCCTTGTGTAATTTAATATTCAACTTCTCGGCCGCCGATTCCATCTTAGCATTCAGCAAAGGTGAATATGGGCAGCTCATGTCAGGGAAACGGGGACCCAGTTCATTGATATTGGCACCGGTGAGAGGATTGGCCGGTAAGAGAACAATATGGTCATCCAGTAACATCAGGTCGCCTTTCTGGTAGGTTTTATTGATTGCACCACAGGCATTTGAAAGCAAAAGCCATTTTACTCCCAGTAGTTTCATAACACGTATCGGCAGGGTAACCTGCTGAAGTGTATACCCTTCATAAATATGGAAGCGGCCCTGCATGGCCAGTATTTTATGCCCCTGCAGGTTCCCGTAAATGAGCTTACCTTTGTGCGATTCGACCGTAGAAACCGGGAAATGCGGAATGTCGGCATAGTCGATTTCAACTTCAATGTCGATTTCTGAAACCAGTTTACCTAACCCGGTTCCCAGTACAATACCGGTATCCGGAGATGTAATCCCTTTTTGCCTTAAAAATGCTGCAACTTCCTTAATCACTTCAAACATATAGCTATAGTTAAATGTTATTTCCTGACGGCTAAGTTACGTAAACTGTTTTAACCCTGAATTACTGATATTAAAAGATTTTTCCTTGGAGACACACAATTTTGATTCGCTTCGCAAGCACCTGGACACTGATTTTTCGTGGCCATCGGTTTACATGTTTAAATTTATTGCACCTGCCGAAAACCGCATTTTTGCCTTATTGCATGAACTGTTTCCTGAACAGGCTGAATTCAACAACAGGAGTTCGGCGGGGGGTAAATATGTAAGCATTACGGTGAAAGAGGTAATGATGAACCCTGATGAAGTTATCGAAAGATATCGGAAAGCTTCGGTTATTCAAGGAGTTATCGTTTTGTAAAATACAGGGAACCCCGGGTATGGAATTAATTTCTTTTGAATACTATAATTCTTATAAAAGTGAGCCTCAGATTGCAAAACCGAAGACGAAAAATCAACAATAAATGTCAGTCAGGCTTTGATTAAAGGAATTTGAGGCATGGGAACCGGCCCTAAGGTTGAATTCGTACTTTTAATACCTTGCCAGGCCTAGCTTTTTCCTAAAGCTTTTAGTAGGACAGGAATTTCATTTTCCAGGTTGGGTGTAAATAATCCTGTACCCAGGTTTTGCCTGATCTCCTGGAAGGTCCAGAACCGACCATCTTCAATCTCTTTTTTATTGAAAACGGGTGTAGCATTGTACAAGGCCCTGAAACTGAAAACCAGTTCCGATTCAATTTCTGTTTCCCATTTATAATGCGCCAATGGAACAGCTTGAAGGCCGGTAATATTGAGTTCTTCGGCTGTTTCCCTTACCAGTGCCTGTTCGATGGTTTCACCCAGGTCAACATGTCCGCCGACTGCGGTATCCCATTTACCGGGCTGCGTGTCCTTGAACATGGATCGTTTTTGCAAATAAACTTCTCCTTTACTGTTGATAATATGCAGATGGACCACAGGATGGAGTTTGCCCGGCCCCATATGAACGCTTTTGCGGGTAGCGCGGCCCGTAATTTTGCCATTCTCATCAACCAGGGGCACCCATTCCTCCCTGCTTTTAGTTTTGGCACCGA
>JBAXXB010000106.1:0-12923 GCA_037128115.1 Bacteroidota bacterium | reverse complement strand
GCCAAAGTGCCGGACGGATAAGTGGTTGAAAGACTCTCCATTAAGTAGTCCTTTACACGCAACACATTTTTTTCAGTCTGTATCAGCCCGTTAAAGCCGGCTTTTTTTCCTCCCACAAAACTTTCGCTGCCAAACCCGAAAAATTTATCTGTTGGTTTGCTATCTTCCATGGATTTTAAAACCAGCATCTTTTCCCCGGAACCCTTATACGGACCATAGCTTTTTCCATTGTATCTGAATGCAAATGATACCTCCGGTATGTTTACCGAAGTTCCTGGCCCCGTTGAATGAGCTACCATAACTTCTGATTCGGTGAAAAATTCAGATTTATTTTTCTCATAACTTATATACTGTGGTCGCAATGGAATTCGCAAAGAATCATTTTCTGTTCTTTTACCGTCAAAATAAATGACATAATTGCCTATTTCGCCTACGTCATAATAACTGATAATCCGCACCCGGACATAATTGAGAATTTTGGGATCAGTATCATCTTTTTTTGGCAGGCCCGGCACCTGTATATAACCACCCCAAAACCTGTCGCCTTTCTTTTGTTGCAATATCATTCTACCATTATTCGGAGCCGTATCAACAAAAATAGGCTTCTCGTTATTTTCCGTAGCATCGCTGTATCCACTGCTAGCGGCATTCTCTTTTTTTTCTGTTTGGGTTGTGGGCTTTTCTATGGCAATAGCCTTGTCAACTGTTTTATTTACTTTGTCTTTTACCTTATTCAGGAGTTGTGCCTGTGATGGTATTATTGTGATTAATAATACCGATACAAGAATTATTTTTTTAAAAATGACTGCATTTTTCATGGTTAACATTTTTGATGGTTTTTGAATTGACTATGTATTTGATTAAGTGGTTTATAGAATAGGGAAACATGAACCAGATTTACCGCAAAAGAGTATAATTGCCAAGCTTATTAGAAAGGAAATGCATTATCTCACGAATAACTCAGATTTGAGTTGTCGAATTGGATTATAATTCTAAGAAAAGTAAAAGAGGGTTTTAAAAGAGGTAAAATTGCAGGCGAAACCTGTTGCCTTTATACCCGGTACCTTATCTTAAGAGCATTAAAAGCTTTAGTCTAAAGAAAGGTTGATGAACAATCCAAGCTTTCAGACAATTGGTTAAGCCGGTGCCTACATAACGCCCAACTGTTCCATAAGCGCCATGGAATCTGCAATAAGCCAGTGATGCACTATTTTCCCGTTTTCGATATCATAGCTGATAACGAACGGAAATTCAACTTTGCGGTGTGTAGGTACAATGCCGTTAAATTCGCCTTCGTGGCTACCTTTCATTCTTGCCCTTACTACTACCCGGTTGCCTTCGGCAGTTATTTCATCGGCGAACATTTCGTATTTCGGGAATGCCGCATCAAAAAACGATATGTGACCCAGGAGTTCTTCATCGGTCATATACTGCTCCATCAATTCCCTTGTCTTGTAAACTCCGCTCAATGCATTGATATAGAGGATGATAAACTCTTTGTTTTGTCTTTGCTGTTCCATGGTTGTTTTTTTTCGACAAAGTTACATGCAGAAACATAGATGTGTTAGTCCATTTGTTGCGATCTTTTATTCATTTGTTGCAGAAATATTGCTCCGGCGAAAAACCGAGGGCAATATTCCGTATTGTTTCTGAAAAATATTTGTAAAATGACTCAGCGTCTGAAAACCGGTTTTAAACACAACTTCACTAACTGTAAGGTCAGTGGTTTCAAGTAACTCCTTGGCTTTTTGCAGCCGTATGATTTTAATATAATTGGCCGGAGCCTGATGGATCAGCGATTTCAAACGGCGAAACAATTGTGTCCGGCTCAGCGACATAGCTTTACATAAAGCATCGGTATCGAAATTTTCATTTTCCAGGTTTACTTTTATCAGCGCATTTATACGTTGCATAAAAGCGGCCTCCTTTGGCCTGCTATGTTCAAGAGTAGCCAGTAGTTTTTCTGTCTGCGTAAAATGCGAACGCAGCCGTTTTTGAATTTCTTTATAAAACTGAGGAAGGCTATCTGCGGATGTATTTGCCGGCATTCCCTGATCAGGAGCAGAGGAAAGTTGGGTCAGAGGAAGGACCATGGTATAAAGCGTACCGTTTGGTAAAGGGTATCCCGTAAAAGCATAGGTCGTTTGTGTAGCGACTTCATTCACCCGGATCAGGTTAATGTTTGTGTTCTCAATTTCAAGTTGTAAATGTTGATTATCAGTGCTATAAAGTAACCGCACTTCGATTTTACTTTTTGGAGGAAGCAAATTGATAATATTACAAATGAGTTGAACGATGGATTGCGAAAGCAAGAAAGGCTGGTAAAGCACATTCTGTTTTTTTATTCCGGATGAAAATGAGAGGTGCACTTTGTTGGCTTGCGCATATGAAAGTAGACTTTGCACCAGGCCTTTCAAAAATGGCAGGATGTCGGCTTCAGAAGAATAAATCATAATTTTCTCCTTTTGGATAAAGACAATGAAAAAATGATCCTCAAGTATCGTAAACCATCTCCGTAAGCTACAGTAAATCTGAGTAGTTGATTAGTTAGTACGAGTAAAAGGCTCCCTTCCCCTGGCTTAATATCTGAAGGAAATTGTGTAAATCCAAGTTGATTTATCCGATAATGAACATTCGTTTGATCGAATTTCCGTTACCAAAGTGCAAAAACGGTTTATCCTTTTGTGATAATTTCAATAAAGATACATATAATTATTTATATGTGTATGGGTAAAAAATCAAAATTTTCATTCCAGCTAAGTCTAAGTAATGTTATTTGTACATTTCTGCCTGAACAGGCTAAAATCAAAGGCAAGAAAGTTAATAATATCCCTCACAATCGAAATATACCAATTTACATCTATCGTGCATGTTCTGACATCACATATCGCCAGGCCATTGCCCATTTATAGTAGTAATTTCTCCACCGTTATTCATTAGTAATGCAGTGGTTCAATCAGTTCCGGTTTCACATGCAAAGACTTATAGTAATGTGTTACGCAAAATGCGTAACGCATTTTGCGTAACACATTTTGCGTAAAAAGCAAACTTTGTATTATCTTTGTATTGATAAAAGTGTGCTATGAAAAACCTGAATCCTTTCCCCACATCTGAATATATTTCGCCGGGGTATTTCTGTGACCGGGAAACTGAATTGGGGCAAATTGTTGAATCAATTGACAATCAACGAAATATAATTATTATATCGAGACGCAGGCTCGGGAAAACCGCCCTGATCAGGCATTGTTTTGACTACTTGAAAAACAGGAAGGACCTGTCACTGCATTATTTCGATATTTATGCCACCCGCAACCTGCACGATTTCATTAACTTACTGTCTATCGCTCTTATCGGTTGTTTTGAATCCAAACCTGAGAAAATGCTGGCACAACTCATTAAAATGCTGGGTCAATTCAGGCCAAAGCTGAGTTTCGATGAGCTCTCCGGTGCACCCTCTGTTGAATTATCCCTTCACACAGACCTGGAAAAGGAACAAAGCCTGTCCGCCCTGTTTGGCTACCTTTCGAAACAAAAACAAAGAGTGGTGATTGCTATAGATGAATTCCAGCAGATTACCAATTACCCCGAAAAGAATGTAGAGGCACTGCTTCGTTCGCAGATCCTGGCTAACAAGAATGTGACCATTATATTTTCGGGCAGCAACCGCCGTATGCTGGTATCCCTTTTTAATGATTACGCACGGCCGTTTTATCAAAGTAGCGGATTCCTTTTCCTCGACAAAATTGATCCCGCATTGTACAAAACATTTATTGCCACCCATTTCAAGAAAGAAGGCAGGGAGATAACGGAAGATGCACTCCATTTCATATTGGACTGGGCCCAGGGTCACACCTATTTTGTCCAGGAAATTTGTAACCGCCTGTATTCGGGAGGATATGCAAAGATAGCTGTACCCGAAGTGAAGCAGGTTACCTTTCAGATCCTGGAGGAAAGGACTCCTCTGTACCAGGTTTACCAGAACATGCTGACCGTTTCACAGTATAAACTGCTGAAAGCCATCGCCTCGGAAACCTATATAGAAAAACGAGCCGCTTCCTCTTTCCTTACCAGGTATAAGCTGGGGGCGGCCAGTAGTGTGAACCGTTCGCTGGAAGCCCTGGAAACCAAAGATCTGATCCTTTTCGAAAACAACAAATACTTCTTGTCCGATATTTTCCTGACGCGCTGGCTGCAGCGGCAGTGAGCCATTGAAGTAATTTGATTTGACGCATTTTACATAATTTCAGTTGAATAGCCTCATTCTAAAGATTCGTATCTTTGCCCCCCAATACCCATAAATGCACAATCCCGCTCCAGACCCCGAAAAAGCTGTTCTCGTAGGCCTTATTACCGGCAAACAGGACGAAGACAAAGTTCATGATTACCTCGACGAACTCGAATTTTTGCTCGACACCGCAGGCGCAATCCCTGACAAGCGTTTTGTACAAAAACTTCCAAAACCCGATTCACGCACTTTTGTTGGAGCCGGGAAACTGGAGGAAATTGCCGAATATGTGAAAGCTGCCAAAATCGATATCGTTGTTTTCGACGACGAACTGAATGGCTCCCAGACCCGTAATATTGAAAAAGAAATCGGCTGCCGCGTGCTGGACCGCCCCCTGCTTATTCTCGATATTTTCGCCAAACACGCGCGCACCACAACAGCCCGCACCCAGGTGGAACTGGCGCAATACCAGTATATGCTTCCACGCCTGACAAGGATGTGGACGCACCTCGAGAAACAACGCGGTGGTATTGGGATGCGCGGACCCGGTGAAAAGGAAATTGAAACAGACCGCCGTATCATACGCGATAAAATTATCCTGCTGAAAGAACGGCTGAAGGATATTGACAAACAAAAAGTGACACAGCGGAAGAACCGCGAGGAACTTATACGGGTTGCACTGGTTGGATATACTAACGCCGGTAAAAGCACCACCATGAACCTGTTAAGCAAGAGCGATGTTTTTGCCGAAAACAAGCTGTTTGCTACGCTCGACACCACGGTACGTAAAGTAGTTATCCAAAACCTGCCTTTCCTGCTGACAGATACCGTCGGATTTATCCGCAAACTCCCCCATAACCTGGTCGAATCTTTCAAATCGACACTTGATGAGGTGCGTGAAGCCGATCTTTTGCTGCATATCGTGGATATTTCGCATGCCTCTTTCGAGGAACAGGTAGAAATAGCCACCCAGACTTTAGCCGAAATCGGTTGTGCCGACAAGCCTTCCATCGTGATATTCAATAAAATGGACGCCTATTCGCATGTAGAAAAAGACCCCATTGACCTTGCACCCCCTACCCGGGAAAATATCACCCTGGAAGAACTTAAAAATACATGGATGGCTAAGGTGAATGCCCCCGCTATTTTTATTTCAGCAAAACAGAAACTTAATATCGACGAGTTAAGAAAAATGCTGTACGAAGAAGTAAAAAAACTCCATCTGATCCGGTATCCGTACAATAATTTCCTGTATTAACATTGCAGACATAAGCGTGAAAAGGCATTATGCTGTATTATAAGCGATTACAATGAAGCACATTTACCTCAGAAGTTTGATACTGCTTTTTGCTTTTCTGCTCAACGGGAACGGGGCAAAGTCCCAGATTTTTACTTCCAGTAACCTGCCCATTATTATCATAAGCACCAATAATGTGCCAATCCCGGATGAACCGAAAATTCCGGGTACCATGAAAATTATCGACAACGGCCCGGGACAAATCAATCATATTACTGATCCCGGTAATGTGTACGACGGGCATATAGGAATCGAAATACGCGGGAGTTATTCGGCAACCTTACCCCAGAAACCTTATGCTATCGAAACCCGCGATTCAGCGCAGAACAGCCTCGATGTTTCGCTCTTTGGTTTTCCCGAGGAAAACGATTGGGTGCTGCTTGCCAATTACAACGACAAGGTTTTTATGCGCAATGTGCTGGCATTCAAATTGTTTAACGAAACCGGGCATTATGCTTCCCGCACCCGTTTTGCTGAGGTGACGGTGAACGGAATTTACCAGGGAATTTATGTTTTCGGCGAGAAGATAAAAAGGGATAACGGACGGGTCGATATCGCAAAACTCGATCCTGATGAGAATTCAGGCGAACCGCTAACAGGTGGCTACATCTTCAAAATTGATTACTGGGATGATTATACCAGCTGGAAGTCGCCCTATCATCCTCTCGATCATCCGGACTTTGATGTGCATTATGTTTATTATTATCCCAAACCGGAAGACATCAGCGATGCACAGCACGAATACATAAAAAACTATGTAACCTCTTTTGAATCAGCCCTGTATAATCCATTTGTACACGATTCCTCAGCGGGTTATTATTCCTATATGAACGTTTCCTCGTTTATTGACTACTTTATTGTGAACGAAGTAGCAAGGAACAACGATGGTTTCAAGAAGAGTTTCTATTTCTATAAGGACCGCGACGGCAAGGACAAACGTATAAACTGCGGGCCGGTGTGGGATTTCGACTGGGCCTGGAAAAATATTAACGAGTGTGCCATTTTTGCCAATACCGATGGAAGCGGCTGGGCATACAAGGTCAATGAATGTTATCCTGACGTCAACTCCCCGGCCTGGCATTTCCGCCTGTTGCAGGATAGCTTGTTTGCCAACGAACTTCAATGCCGGTGGGAATTGTTCAGGAACAATATACTGAATACCGACAGCCTGATGAACTGGGTGGATGCCAACGCAACTTACCTGTGGCAGGCACAGCAACGGCATTATACCCGTTGGCCGATACTGGGGCAGAATGTGGGCACACCGGTCATTGGTCCCATACCGACAACATTCCAGGGCGAAATTGATGATTTTAAAAACTGGATCCGGCTCAGGCTGAACTGGCTCGATGCCAATATGCCCGGCAGGTGTTTCAATATACTGCATAATGAACTGCTGCAAAGCAAACCCCAGCTTATGGCCTTTCCTAACCCGGCTTCGGATAAGGTTTTTGTTGAACTGGCTGAGTCTGACAATAAGGCTGTATTGCAGCTATATACACCGGCCGGAAGTTCAATAAAGGTTCCTTTTACATTCGACGGCAATCTGTTTACAGTTGATGTTCACGGCTTAGCAGCCGGGATGTATTATGCCCGCATTTTTAGCAAAAACTCCGTGACGGGCAATATAAAACTGATTATTGCCAGGTAATATATTTTTACAAACCCCGTTATGGAATATAGTCTACGCTTGCTTCATTACTTCAAATCGCGATAGGTGCCGGAATCGAAATTTAATTTCCTGATCATCAGGTTCAGTTCCATTGGTGATGTTATTCTGACAACACCTTTGATCCGCTGCCTGCGCGCAAAGTACCCTGATTGCCGGATCGACTTCCTGGTGAAAAAGGAATTTGCAGTAGTGCTTTCACGAAACCCTCACCTTAATACGATAATCACTTTTGATAAGAAGGCAGGAAAAAGCGAGTTAACCAGGGTGAGAAATCTGGTTAGGGAAAACCGCTACTCACATATTTTCGATATACAACGCAATATACGAAGCATAATAATAGCTGCTGGTTCCGGCGCCCTGGTATCCACTTTTTCAAAAAAACTACTGGCCCGCGACCTGTTGGTGAGGTTTGGCATTAATGTGTACAACGAAATCAAACCGGTCTTCCTCCGCTACTTCGAAGCAGCAGCCTTGCTTGGAGTTGAATATGACGGAAAAGGCACTGAAGTATTCCCGGATGCAACAGAAATCCAGAATGTCGCAAAAATCCTGGAATCTAATAATTACAAAAAAGAGAATCCACTTCTTGTGATCGCTCCCGGCGCCCAATGGGCCAACAAGCGCTGGCCGGCCGAAGGATTTGCTGCGGCAGCTGATACATTTTGTATAAAAACAGGAGCCTTTGCCGTATTAATCGGGGGGCCGGGTGATGAGGAAATCTGTGTACAAGTCCGGTCGCTTATGAAAACGCCCGCGCTGAATCTGGCCGGAAAACTAAGCCTGATGGGCTCTGCTTCCATGCTTGGGAAAGCCACAATGGTATTTACAAACGATACCGGCATGCTACATATGGCACAAGCCATGAAGGCCCCGGTGGTGGCTGTATACGGGCCAACGACCCGCGAGCTTGGTTTCTTTCCCTTGCCGGAAAACAGCAAGGTTGCTGAAATTGAACTTTCGTGCAGGCCTTGTACCCAAAAAGGACTGGATACCTGCCCTAAGACGCATTTCCGCTGCATGAAAGAAATCAGGCCGAAAAAAGTATCGGACCTCGCGTTGGAACTCTATCATCCAGACACAAGTTATACCTCAATTTAGGTCTTTGAGTTTACCGTTTTAAAATAGAAATAAACCACAAATAGTTTACCTGATGAAAAAATCACTTAATCTTTCGATTGCCCTCCTGTTAATTACGGTATTTATTGTTCTGGGTGGATGTAAGAAGGAACAAAATACTGCTTACCCGGATGTAACGGCAACAGCAGATACTATTTTTGGCACTTTAAAATACAAACAAGCGCTGACCAGCGGAACCCAGGTCGTGGCCTGGCCTTTCGGAACAGCCACCATCAAGGCTTATGCCGGGTTTAATGATGTAATAGCCTCGGCTGCCATAAATGCTGACGGGACTTTCCTTCTTATACTGCCGGCAACCCTTTCGGGCAGCTACCTGAGCAGCCTCACCGAGGTGGCCAATACCCAGGGAGGGACCATAACGGCTTTGCCCGAAACCGTACGTTTCCTCAGTGCGATACAATACAAGGTTGAGTATAGCGATAATGGCACTCCAAACAGTTTTACAACTAACCTCTTCACACTCAAGGCTGATCTGTCAGTTGAAAAATCATACTTCTATAATTTTTATGATACGGATGGTACTTTTGCGGGTACCGGAACCGACGGGAATATATATAACTGGACCTTTACCAGGGGCTGGGGTAAGGTCGAATCATTCGTTATCAGCAATTCGTCAAATGCTTTCAACTCAAAATCAGTTACTTCCATCCCTACTACTGCCATCTGGCTGAACAACCAGTAAATATTCATTTCCTCTGCGCTGTGGGCTCTTTTGTGCCGGCATTATCAAATTTAAAAATTTGGTTATGATGTTTTAATATTGATATATTTGCCCCAATAAAACCAGGCAAATGATGAATGAAACCCAGATCCGAAAAATTGAACAGATCAGGAGCCTGATCGGTAACACCCCCTTGTTGGAAATTAAATTCATTTATAAGGGAGAAGAGCGGAAAATTTATGCCAAGTCGGAAAACCTAAACATGACCGGCAGTATAAAAGACCGCATGGCATACACCATATTGCGGAAATCCTACGAATCGGGTGATCTGCAGCCGGGAGCAACTATTATTGAGGCCACCAGCGGGAATACAGGCATCGCTTTCTGCGCCCTGGGCCGGGCCATGGGTCACCCGGTAGTGATTTTTATGCCCAACTGGCTGAGCACTGAGCGCATTAACCTGATACAGAGCCTGGGTGCTAAAATTAACCTGGTCACCAAGGAGGAGGGCGGGTTCCTGGGAAGCATAGAAATGGCTGAAAAACTGGCGCGGGAAACCGAAAACTCTTTTCTGCCCAGGCAGTTCTCCAACCAGTACAATATACAAGCCCATTACGATACTACCGGCCCAGAATTATGGAACCAGCTGCAGTTCAGGGGTATAATGCCCGACGCTTTTGTTGCGGGCGTGGGTACCGGTGGAACCATAATGGGCACCGGCAAATACCTAAGAATGAAAAATCCTAAGATCCGTGTTCATGCCCTGGAACCTGCAAACTCACCTACGCTGACAACGGGTCATAAAGTCGGGAAGCACCGTATACAAGGTATTTCCGATGAGTTTATTCCTGAAATCGTGAAGCTGAACGAACTGGACGAAATCGTGCAGGTGGATGATGGGGACGCTATTATCATGTCTCAGATGCTTTCCACCCAGCTTGGGCTGGCTGTAGGAATATCGTCAGGAGCCAATTTTATAGGAGCGTTGATCGCACAGAATATGATCGGCAGCCAGGCCCATGTGGCGACCGTATTTTCCGATTCCAATAAAAAATACCTGAGCACCGACCTGATGCGGGAGGAGCAAATGAAAGACCATTTCTATTCCAAAGACATCGAACTAATCAGCTTCCGGGCCTTTAAAAGGGTGTGCAGTACTTGTTGCGACCCCGTAGAATGCGCATACAGCTACACCCCAGGAATCTGCGATCTGGATAGCCTGCCGGGCTGCATAAGAAGGTAAATTTGAACTGTGTGTTCCGAAAAATTTAGTAATGCTGGTGACATTAAACCCTGTGTTCTCCTTATCAGGCAATATTTTCATGATCTTTTCCTTTTTATACCGGTCCCATTTGTGCATTTTCTTCTGTTCCAACTAATAAGAATCGGATTTTTGCGTTACGTCAGTAAAACCCATTTTTAACGGATTATGCGTTTTAAGACTCTCAGGGCTATTACTATATGGACATTCAGCGTAGTTGCGTTCGTGCTATTGGCGCTTTTCCTGGCCCAGCGCATCCTTGGACCTGAGGTTAAAAAACTGTTTATCAGCGAAATAAACAAATCCCTCGCTGCGGAGGTGCAGATTGACGACGTGCAACTCAGCCTGTTTAAGGATTTCCCGTTTGCTTCCGTGCTTTTTACCGGGGTCAGGATGAAGGAGGCATTAAAAACACCTTCAAAGAACTATATCCTTACCGCCGGTACCATTTCGCTCAGGTTCAATATCTGGGATTTATTGCGTAAAAAATATAGTATTAAAAACATCAGGCTGGCTGATGTCGATCTAGCTCCCCATGTTTTTACCGATGGCAGCGATAATTTCCATTTCTGGAAACAAAGCAACAGCACTGTCAATACAGATTTTGCCTTCGAATTGCAGCGCATCATAATCCGCAATCTGCATCTGCATTATGTAAATGATACCACCCATGCCTTACTGGATATACATTTGCCCACCTTCGTAGCCAAGGGAAATTTCGGAAGCAGCCGGTATGCACTTGATCTCGCCGGTAACATACAGGTACACTCGTTTAAATCGCAGGAAACAAACTATATATCCGAACACGAATTCAAGCTATGGCTGTCGCTGGATGCCGATAACAGCACCGGGCTATACCGGGTTCAGAAAGGGACAGTTGAAACCGGGAAACTCAAACTAACGGCTTCAGGAAGCCTGTTATATTCCCAAAAGCAAAGTCAAATAGATCTGGAAGTAGCTGCCACCGGCTCGACCCTGGAAGAAATGCTATCGCTTGTGCCGGCCCGGTTTACGCGGAGCATTGACGGGTATAAATTCCGCGGGAAAGGCAGTCTTGATTCAAAAATTTCCGGCATTTTTTCAGGAAACCATACCCCGGCACTGCATATGCGCCTGGAACTGCAAAATGCCGACATTGCTGAACGAAAATCAGGAATCAGCCTGCAAAATGTGTCAGCCCTTGCCGTATATGATGTGAAGCAGGACGGGCAGAACGAATCCCTTTCCATCAGCAATCTCAAGGCAAAACTTGGGGATGGTTTCGTCAGCGGATCATTCGTAATGAAAGGATTTGCATCCCCTGTAATTCAATGCAATCTGAATGCAGATCTTAACCTGGCCAAACTTCAGCAATTCCTTAAATATGAGCAATTCACATCCATGAGTGGCTGGCTGAAGTTAAATGCCTCGTTTGATGGCAAAATAGCAGATATCAGGCACCCGGTGTCAGCTGATTTTCTCGGTAGTAATTTTACAGGGAGTGGAAGCATACTGAAGGCAGACCTTGTATTAAAAAAGTATGGCTTGCCTTTAAAAAACATACAATCTTCATTTTTATTTAACGGTAACGACCTGGAGCTGAAACAGCTTTCGTTCCTGGCCGGGCGCAGCGATTTTGACCTTAGTGGTAAGCTGGACAACCTCATGTCGTGGATATTTGCGAAAAACGAAAGCCTGTCCGTTACAGGTTCGCTTGCATCAAAGCACTTCGAATGGGATGAACTTTCAGGCGCCCAGCAGGGATCATCAGGTGAATACCAGTTCCGGCTACCGGCCGACATCAGCATCAATAAGTTACAGATCAGAACCGGCAATTTCAGCTTCGGGACATTCAGTGCCACCAACCTTACCGCAACGGCCCAAATACGGGAAAAAGTTCTAAGTGTAACTGACGCTAACATGCTCACCTGCCAGGGAAAAGTGACGGGGCAGGCCAATATCAATGCGAGGGCCGAAAAAGACATCCTACTTCAGACCAAATTGCGCCTCGAAAATGTAAATGTAAAAACACTGTTCGCCGAGTTTGGCAATTTCGGGCAGAACGACCTGAGAGACCAGAACCTCGAAGGCCAAATTTCCTCAGACGTGATCTTTGCATGCACCATGAAAAAGAACCTGGATATAGATCTGAATTCCATTAAAGCACATGCCGATATCCTGATAGAGAACGGAAGGCTGGTCAGTTTCAGCCCCATGCAAAGCCTCTCGAAATTCCTCAAACTGGAGGACCTGGCTGACATTCGTTTTGCCACCCTGCACAACCAGGTTGATATTGCCAACCAGGTGATCTATATTCCTTCCATGGAGATAAAGTCGAGCGCCCTCAATCTTCAGCTTATGGGCACGCATACCTTCGGTAACGAACTGAACTACCACTTTACACTGGCTCTGGCCGACCTGGTGGCTTCGAGGTTTAAACTGCGGAACAAGGGTTATGATAACCAGGCTGAATTCGGACCGGTAGAAGACGATGGGCGCGGCCGGACCAAGATATTTGTTTCCCTCACAGGAACAGTCGACAATCCCATTGTGAAATACGATAAGAAAGCCATGCGTGAAAAAATTTCCGGTGATCTGAAAACACAAAAGGCAGAATTAAAGCAAGTGTTAAAACAGGAACTTAAGTGGTTCCAGGGCGACACCCTTAAAAAGGCACATCAACTGAAAGAA
>JBAXXB010000105.1:0-13003 GCA_037128115.1 Bacteroidota bacterium | reverse complement strand
ATTATACCCTGCAAAAGCCGTTGGCTGGGCGAAGACCTCTACCGTTCCCAATTCGATGTCGGCATCACAATTATTTTCACCATGCTGAATCACCGACAAGCGGTATATTCCCGGTACCATATTCCATATAATCCCAATGGTATCCCTGTCGCTCAACTGAGGCAGGATGGCACCCGCAGGATCGGTAAGCTGCCAGGTATAGGTGGAGTTAGGCTCACCACTTACCCGGTAATATCTTTCGGTGCCCACGCATACTTTGTCGACAGTATACTGCCCGGCCACATGGAATGCAGTCAGCATCAGCATCATCATCAACAGGTATTTAAGACGTTTAATCATTTGTTCAGGGTTTATGGACCGTATTGTATGATTGGTGAGGTAAGCGGCCGGGGTTTCACGACCAGGGTCACCGTATTCGAATGATTTAAGTTTTGCCCGTAAGCATCGCTCACGCGCGTCACCGTATAATTGGCGCTTACAAGCGGTGCGACCAGGCTTGTGAAAGGGCTCGATAGTATGTTATCGTATGTTATGGTGCTGGTCCCGTCGCTCAGGTCAATGCTCCAGGGAGCAGTTCCTGTCAGGTTGATGACAAGGGATGTGGAATTACCGGAACAAACGGGGGTTAATGGCTCAATTTCAGCCAGAGGAATGGCATTTAACACCGTCATCATGCCGATTGCTATATTGGAACAACCTTCGGCATTGACAATTGTGACCTTATAATAGTACACACCCGGAATGAGCCAGGTAACCGAAACTACGGCGCCCGCATTGCTTCCGTTAAAATGAGCAGAGGTTACAGGACAATTGCCGGGCACAATTCCAAAATTGATACTCACATCATCAATATAAAGATCCCAGGTATATGATCCCCCGGGTACTTCGACAACACTGAGTTGTGAGGTCTGACCGGCATACACAGTATTCGTCTGGGCCATGGACGGAGCCACGGCCATTGCCGCCAGTATAAACAGCAGCAACCAACGCAATATGTGTTTAGCCTTGTTCAATAATTGAATATTTTCAGTTTTAAAACTATATTAATTTATTGTTTATGAGTTGATTATGTCTTATTGTCGACCTGCTATTGATCGGCATGAGACTACATTCTGTTTCCGTTTACCATAGGATTGTACTTTCCTGTATTCTGGTTTCCAACAGTAACCACTAAGGCACTAAGGACACTTAGAGTCACTGAGAATCTGTGTTTGAGAGGACGGGTTTTCATTTTGCTATGGGTTTTCTTTGCCATTTATCCGGATTAAGTGTGGTACATATCTGCCATTTCGCTTTTTCAAATCAACTGTATGGTTCTTACCAGACAGGGCACACCTCTCCCATTACCGCACCGAAAGGCCGGTTAACGCCTATGGTTGTTCGCCATCGGAATCGTGTTTTGCCACGGATCTGGGCTTGCCGTGCTGGCAGGAATACAGGTTCAGCATTACCTGTTGTGAAACCCGCCGCTACAGCAGTTACAGCATCGCGAGGCATCCTTTGTATAGCGTCGCGAGGCATCTTTTCAGCGTAACTGTATGTTTTTCGTGCAATTTTGTCACGCGGCAGGCTGATAAGCCGTTTGCACGGCATCGCAGCCTCTTCTAGCAGGGAAAAGCAATAGACTCCACCGCGGAAATTGAGTGTGGTTCCGTCGCGTGGCATTCCGCCTGTTCCGTCCCGGGAGCGCATAGAAAAGCTCTTTCCGAAACCGGATTCAGGTCCGTGTTTATTATGAAGATCGTTCATTCATATTGAATATTTTATTTGTTTACCGAACTAAATCCGTAAACTGTCAGGCGGTTCTGCTGGTAAGGCGGGTTGTACGGGCTGATATTTTCCCTTGCGTGTGTACCTGGAATATTTACCCCCGATAAAATGCAATAAGGCCTGCTTCCCTCCTATCTTCTGACAGGGCAGCCGCCTTTGCTTCTCCCAGGGGAGTGCGTGTAGTAGCATGGGATCAGTTCACTTTTCCATTGCCATTAAATAAAATCAAAACCATACAGAACTCAGCTCTGTTTTAGAAGACAAAGTGCCCCACAACACTAAACAGGCGTAGGTTCCGCAACTCAGCGGAAACTGCCGGTTTAAATCAACAGGCTTTTGGCCATGATGGGTTGTAAGCACATAGGCTCAGCATACTACCGGTTATACTTTTTCTATACCTGTTGTTCCCTCCGCCCACTTTTTAACAGTGGACGGAAGGAATTTTAGGTATGAAAAAGCAACATTATCCTGTGATTTCAGGATCTTTATATTACGGCAGTTTCTGGATAAATGCCGGCATACCAGGTCCCGGGGTAGGTGTTGGACGATGCAAAATAGTATAAGTAGCTGTCTTGGCGAACGGATCAGCCTGAGCACACGGATCCGGTGCCGGACCGACTCCACCCCAGATATCGCTAACTGTATAGGCAGTCGGCAGGTAGCCATCGACGCCTACCGTTATGCCTTGATCTGTAAGGTGTTCGTAATTGTCGTTAGCTATCCTTAAGCGGACAAGTATAGCCGTTCCTGCTGCATCCGTGACAGTTGCATTGTCGGTGGAAATGCCATCCGCTGCAATGCTTGATCCAGCCGGGATGTTAAATGTATGCCAGGTCCCGGTTCCGTCATCCTTAGAATTCCATTCAACTGCAACATAATTTTGTCCGAGTCCTGCAAGAGCCGGAACATGGATAGATGGCCTCCATTCTCCTAAGATACCGCTGGCAGTAAGCCTGTAATAAAGCTGGCTTTCACCATATGTAATTTCAACACTGGCACTTGCGGGAATTGCGTTTGGAGTTACAACTGCTGTCAGGATACCCGGAGCACATGAGTTGGCTCCCGGTGTGGCAACACCTGCATTTGTAGCCGGCTCAACAGCGAGCAGGAAGGTATTGATAGGCTGGATCTGCCATACCCTGATATTCTCCGCCGAACAGCCTGGAGCTAATGCGACTGTATTTGCTTCAGTATACCTTAAAACAAGGTAAAATGGACTGCCGGATGCCACAGCTGCAGGGGTCCAGGTGAGGGTTATCTGCTTTGTTGTACCAGCGCCCGGTGCGATCACGTGATAAGGTGAATCTGCACCACCCACTGTGAACATCGTATTAACAGCTGGAATAATACCTCCAGCACCAGCATCCAGAATATCAACATTCTGAGTCACATACCAGTCGAAAGTTCCGATTCCGGTATAACCTGCTCCGAGAGCTGAAACATCGACAACATACGTGTACGGAACTCCTGCAGCCGGAGTGAATCCTGTACCTAAACATGCTGCGTTAATTGAAGAAATACCAGCAAAAAAGGCCAGTATCAGGACTAGTAATAAACGTTGCTTTTTCATTTTAATGGGTTTTAATTGTTTTTAATAAGGGTTAAATCAGTTGTTTGTAAGCGCAATCCTGTTTGGTTAAAATCGGAATTGTTTTTGCCATCGTATGAAGAGATGGCCAGACGGAGTTTCCTGTTTCATAGGCTGTGTTTTCGTTTACATTTTATTTATTGTAGGGGTAAAATGCCCGGCAGTGCAATCCTGTGCAGTAACAGTCTTGTTTGAAAAGCAGGGGGTATTAAATTTATTGAGTATAGTCTGAGTTTGTTTTGAAAGATCTTATTTGGCCATTATCAGTTCAGGACGGGGCAAAACCTTTAGAATTGTATTGTAAGAAGCTATGTTACCATTGGCATCGGCCACTATCCAGGAAATCAGGTTATCACCTAATGGGAAATATATAGGAGCGGCAAGCGAAATCTGCCCATTACCTGAAATATCCGGACTTCCATTGTTGCCAAAATCGATGGTCCAGGAAATACCTATTGTACCAAGACAGTTATCGGCTATATTATTGAGATCAAGAAGATTGTTGCCCATAGCCAGGATGTAATAGTCTCGTCTGTCAGGTGTCAGATCGGTTATTGGATAAACCCCTCCGGGATGGTATATTGCTTGTATAAAACCTTCAACACAATAGCCCGTGGCCAGGCTGGGTGGTGTAAAGGTTGGCGGCTGGTTATCGGTAACCGTTATGGTTTGGGAACAGCTGCTGCTTGCACCGTTTTTAGTCAGCAACACGGTTAAAGTATAGGAATTGCAGTTGTTGCCTGCCAAAACTGTAACTGACTGTGAATTAGCTGAAGAAGTAATAGTTCCATTGCCAGAAATGGACCAGCTGTAGGTATCCATTGCAGCCGGGGCCGAATAGATTGTGGAAGTGCCGTTTGCAACGGGCGCTGCCGGTGTAATGCTGCAGGGCAGATCAATAACCATCACCAGGAAAGTGCAGGCAGATTTACAGCCAAACCTGCTGATGCTATCCGTGAGGGTAAAAGTCCCTGCCGTACCGGCAGTTACAGTAACCGAAGCCCCGTTAACCGGGCCTGTAATGATGCCGTTGGAACTGATTGACCAGGCGTGTATTACATTATCCGAAGGATTTACTGTACTTGCATATACCGTGTTAACTGAACCGGCATAAACGCTTGCCAGGCCGCTGACATAACATACGGGCCGGGCATTCACCGTCACGGCTACGGGTGTACATATGGGGTCATCGCATCCCGAACCGTTGGCATGGACCAGTATCCTGTAGTATACTGTACCGGCAGCAGAGGTAGGGGGCAAATACGCAACAAATGTTGCACCGCTGATCGTTGACCATACCCCTGAAGGTGTAGGCCCCGATTGCCATTGATAGGTAAACGTTCCTGCCCCTCCACTTATATTTGCGGACAATGTAACAGGATCGTTTTGACATATAACTCCACCTCCACTAACAAACACCGAGGGATCAGCAACTATGGTAATTACCTTGGGAATCGTAAAACCGGTAGTACCACAGGCATCCGTAACAGCGCAATTATAACTGTAAACGCCTGGTATGGTAAGCTGGGGAGGATTAAACGCAGTTCCCGTCTCACCGGGAATGGCAGCGTTGTTAAGCTGCCATTGGTAAGTGTAGGGTAAAAGTCCACCCGATACGGGAGTGGTAAATGTAAGCTGAGCCGGATTATACCCGGCACATTCCGTGAGGGGTGTTGTGTTGTGAGCACCCGGATTCAGGACAGCCGGGAACGAAAGCACTGCTAGGCCGGATGTAACAGAGCCACAGCTATTGGAGACAATAACATCGTAAGAGCCAAGATTCCCGGCAGTAATAGGATTTATAACATAGGTGCTTAGAGTGGCTCCGCCAACAGGGTTGCCATTTTTCCGCCATTGATACGTTGGGGCGGGTGAGCCCGATGCCGTGACACTGAACGTAGCCGATGCCCCAGGGCAGACCGTCTGGCTGAGCGGCTGAACAAGGATTACAGGAGCTGAATTGATTACAAAATTCGTAGCAGCGCGGCAACCGGGAACTGATGAACATTCCGCGTAAAAAGTATAGGTGCCGGGAGTATTCGTATTAGGCAATCCGGAACCAGCGACGCCTACCGGGTTAAAAGGTGTGCCTGAACCGAGTAATGTTCCGCCGGAAGATGCTGTGTACCAGTTTAAAGTTCCAGGTACTGTATAGGTTATAGTTACAAGCATATAATCAACATATGCTTTTCTATCGTTTACGCTACTTACATATAAAGAGACACCGAAGTTAGCATTGACTATATCAGCATATGTCCAGGTTGTGCCCCATAAGTCAGAAGCACCTCCATACATAGCAGCAGCAACAGAAGTAGGCCAGTCAGTTGTTGTATTAGCTTTATTATCGCCAACAATTACTCCGGCTTTTAACAGGCTAACGCCTACATCCCGTACATTGGTGCCGCCGCCAGGGCCGGTATTTTCATACCGGCCTATCGTTACTGTTATTCCGGCTATTGTTGCATTAGGAGGGATGATCGAGCTGAAGTTATAAATACTGTTTCTCAGATATCTGCTTATTGTAGGGTTTGAATCTTTTAAATCTACAATAGCATAACTGCCATCATTTGATATTGAATTGTTAGGATTTGACCAGTCTTTTGTTCCTACCCCAGCAATGTTAGCACCTAGTCCTGCATTTGTCGGCCCGGTTGTTAAAGCATTTCCATCTGGACATGTTGATGAGGATGTCAAGGAACCTGTCCCACCCGGACAAATATTAACTCCTGTTGTCGCAGGAGTTGGTTTTATTGATATAACGGCTGTCGCTGTATTGCTGCAACTATTCACATCCGTTCCCGTTACTGTATATGTTGTCAATGCGACTGGACTCGCAGTAACAGTTGCCCCTGTTGTTGCAGATAATCCCGTAGCAGGCGTCCAACTGTATATTGACGCCCCACTTGCCGTAAGTGATATGCCACTACCACTGCAAATGGTAGCTGAAGCCGGTGTAACACTTATGGTCGGTAACGCATTAACTGTTATTGTAACAGTGGTTGTATTTATGCATCCGTTGACGTTTGTTCCGATTACTGAATAGGTTGTTGTGGATAGAGGATTCGCTGTTACCGTCGCTCCGGTAGTTCCAGATAATCCGGTAGCCGGAGACCAGGTATAGGTTGCCGCTCCGCTTGCAGTTAATACCTTGCTACTGCCAATGCATATTGAGGGTGATGAAGGGGTAATAGCAATTGTTGGCAAAGGATCTACTGATACATTAACCGAACTGCTTGAGGAACAGCTAGTAACAGGATCAACATAGGTAACGGTATAAACTCCTGCATTTGCAAGTGTAACATTTGAGATTGAAGGATTTTGCACCGCCGAAGTAAAACCGGAAGGACCAGTCCAGCTTACTGGCGAATTAGCTGTACCTGTTATGGACACATTATCAATTGCCCAATACCAACTCCAGGGTGCATCGTATTTGAAACGGATATAAAAAGTAGCATTTCCAACATAAGCATTCAGATTTAGAATCGGATGAGAAAAAGCTGTCCAACTTCCCTGAGTTGTTGTATAAGTTGCCAAGGTTGTCCATGTGGAGCCGTTAGTTGATACATCCACCGTGGCAACTGCTCCAGACCAAAAATAAAAATAATGATAAAAATCCAATGACAAAGTTGAGTAACCAATAGTGCTTATCGCCGGAGATTGCAGGATTGTATGAGTTATCCCTCCGCTGCCCTGTGCACAACTGTTTGATAAATAGAATTGACTATTATCATTAGTATGCAAAGCAGTGTTGTCCCCACTGCAATTCGTAATGTAACCGTTGGCCCGCAATGTCCAGGCTGCATTGGCGGGTGTTCCGCCTGTTGAATTATTGATTTTTGTCCAGCTATTGGTCACTCCGTTAAAATTTTCGGCTAAAAGAACTGAAGATGAAAATGTATTTGAAGATGTCAGATTCAAAGTAGAGCCGACACACAAAGGATTTGGTGAAGCACCAGCTGTAACTGTACTTGTATTGACTGTAACCGTAACTGTTTTTGAGTTTACACAGCCATTTACATCCACCCCGGTTACAGTGTACACAGTTGTAACAGCGGGATTGGCAATGACAGTGGAACCCGTTGTTGCCGATAAGCCGGTGGACGGAGACCAGGTGTATGATGCTGCCCCGCTGGCAGTTATTGAGATGCTGCTCCCAAGGCAAAAAGCAGGGTTAGCCGGGGAAAAACTGATCGTGGGCAAGGGATTTACCTTGACCGTTAAAGTAAAAGGGAGACCTATACATCCGCCTATAGCAGGTGTAACAGTATAAATTGCGGTAACCTGGCCCGATGTAATATTGGTAAGAGTGCCACTGATGGAACTTTGCCCGGTAGTTTGTGCAGCCCCCCCTGTAAATCCGGTGCCTGAAGGAACCAACCATGTATAGACCGTATTAGCCGGCATCCCGGAAGGAGTTACGGAAAAGGATATTCCACTGCAGGTGGTTGCGTTTTGATTTGCTACCATCGGAGGAGTAATACTACTCTGGGGGTTCCCGCCTGCCATAAGCAGGAAATCAAAAAAGGACCTTTGTGCTGCTACTTGCTCATCCACGTTGCCTTTTGTAAGTTCATGCCCGGCTTCATACATGATGACGCCATTGCTGGAATTGCCAAAAGCCGGTCCATAAACAAGGATACCTGCAGAAGCCGGATAAGTGATGTTCGTTTTAGTATTTTTATAGGAAGGGTCATAAATAGCTACCGTGGTTGTGCTTCTCCAGCCGGAAGAACCGGGAACATAAATCTGCTCTGAGCCATTGAGGGTCGCTCCATCCATAGTCCCCATGAACTGCATGAGTGGATTTCCCGGGTCAGTGTACGTATAAGGGGGTGTTCCGTCACTGTGATCACCAAATGGTACTAAACCGCTATTGCTTAAAAAATTACACCCGGCAATGTTTTCCATCACGCTCACTGCATGGCAGCCCGCCCACATGGAACCACCGTTATTAATGAAATTCCGCAAGGCAGTAGTCCAGGCTGTAGGCCATTGATCCGGATCAGCGTGTGGTAAAATATATACATCCTGTGTTCCTGAAGAACTTCCGCATTGGGGCAACATGGATGGATCTGCATTTAATACATATGAACTTGATGGGATTCCTGCGTTACTAAAATACGGAGTGATAAGGGGGTCGTTTTGCTGATCTAAAAATGCCTTAGGCCATATAGTGAGTGTTTTATAAACCGGCGCCGTAAACGCCGTGGCAACCGGGCCATCAACTACAACGCCTGACCCTTTCCAGGTACTTATTAGCGCCAGAACAGAGGTTGAGATATTCTCAGCAGGAATAATAAATGATCCGGCTTTATAGCTCTTTCCCCCTGCTAATGCAGGAAGTGTGAAATCAACACCGTCCTTCGTTTTGGATGAATTGATAGCCCATTTGACTGGAACTACTGGGGAAGATTTTATAAGCGCGTAAACCAAGCCATATGGTTTTAAACCATTAGGGATTGTCTGAGGGCTAGGCTGGCCCATATCAATGATATATGCACCGGGCGAAAAGCATTCATTCGGACTGACAGCCGATAACACCGTGATCGTTATGCTGACCGGGTTACCTGTACAGCCGTTGGCCCTTGGAGTTATGGCAACTGTAGCAGATCCCGTAATAGCCGTAAACGATGGAATTGAGGTTACGGCTGTTTGGTTTGACAATCCTATTGGCGCGCCACCCGTGATATCGAAAACAACTCCCAGGGGAGTACCTGACAATGGAATCACTGGGGTGGAAGCTCCACTGCAATAAATTTGCGAACCGGGAGATACTACTGTCGGTAATGGGTGTACCGTTACAACCACGCTGTTACTCTTGCTGCATGCAGTTGCTGTAATGGTTTCAGTAAGCGTATAGGTTGTGGTTACACTGGGAGAAACGACAGGATTTGCCAGTGCGGAATTGAAGCCGGCTGGCACAGATGACCAGCTGTAGGTGTTTCCGGCTACAGAAGCAGCCCCGATTTGCGTACTGTTGCCGGGGCAAATGGTCTGGTTAACCCCGGCATTCGCAGCGGGTAATGGATTTACCGTCACCACCATGCTGTTACTTTTAGAACAGCCTGTTGCTGTAATAGTTTCAGTTAAGGTATAGGTCGTAGTTACAGTCGGGGAAACGCTTGGATTTGCGCTTGTGGAGGTAAACCCTGCTGGCACGGATGTCCAGTTGTATGCGCTTCCTGCAACAGCCACCGCTCCTATCTGTGTACTGTTTCCAAAACAAATTGCCCTGTTGGCGCCTGTTGCTGCAGCCGGCAGAACATTGATTATTAAACCCACTCCGTTATCCGTTCCTGTGACAGCCGGGTTTATGCTCACCACCCTGATTTTGTATGCATTGCCGGCAGGAGTCCCGGCAGGGATAAAGGCGTTTATGGACTGAGTTCCGGATCCATTTGATACAACGCCTTGTAAGTTGACAGGTGAAGTAAATAAGCCTAAGGCATTGGACAACTGGGCTGTAAATACAGATACACCCGGAGGGAAATTAGAAGGTAACACATATGTAAAGGGAACCAACACGGAAGCTTCTGCACAGAAAGGCCCCACGATATTACCTGTGTAAATGATACCGGCAACAGGTACTACTTCACCGTTCGAGAGTATAGTTGCAGGATAAAGGTTACCACCTATGCTGAACCTGACTTGGGCTAATTGGGAAGCACTTAAACCGGCAGAGGTAGTACCACAAAAGATTTTACCCCCGGTTCCGGTCAGGCCGAATGTGCCGGTCCAACCATTGATTGTCAGAATTTTATCCGAAGTCCATCCTACAGCTGAGCTAATGGCAAAAGACAGGGAGTGACTATTCGCACCTAAATTCAGGGAAGAATTATCAGTCAGTCGCAAGGTGGATGAACTGGTAATTGTCCTTCCTGCAGTGATGCCGGTAGTGCTTAGAATTCCTCCATTTAGCACAAACTGGGATGCCGGTGTACTGTTTACAGCAGGATTTAGCCTCAATTCACCTGCTGTCACTGTCGTAATACCATTGTACGTATTATTATTACCCAGGGTTAACCGCCCGTTTCCAATTTTAGTCAGACCTGAACCAGTTCCGGAAATAATTCCACCAACGGTAAGGACTCCTGCGCTGACCGTTACCAGTCTTGTACCGGGCATTGAAACTGCTCCTGTTCCTAAATTCAGATCATTAGTCCCTGAAAAGGTGAAATCATTAAACCAGTTCATAGGGTACGCCAATGTGGCTATGCTACTTCCACTTGTATTGTCAATTGTAACTGAATTGCCTACACCTCCCAAGTTGAGTGAGTTCGTTGAAATCCCAAGCGCATTCGGATTATTTATATTTAATTTTCCGTTCAACAATAGTACTCCGCCAGAAAAGGTGTTGGTACCGCTTAAAGTCCATGTACCAGTTCCCACTTTCTGCAGGGTTCCTGCAGCAGAAATAATGCCGCTGATCAGATTGTTGGAAGTTGACATCCCTTGTAAATATAGTGTATTGCCCTGAAGATTAATGTTTCCACTTAGGGTCAGGCTACCTGAATTGCTGTTGATCCTGGTATTGAGAGCTGTGATTGTGACTAATCCTTGCCAGGTATTATTACCCCCGGCATTAAATAATGCACCATTTGAATTCGTAGGAGGTATGCCTTCTCCACCTATAGATAAAGCCTCATCGCCCACCGTAATGCCCCCTTCTAATTCAAGGGAAGCACCGCTGCTCACCGCGACACCTCCTGCTGTTGTGCCAAAAGCTGAACTATTTTGGACATTTAAAATACCTGATGAAACGGTTACCGAGCCGGGAAATACATTTACACCATTCACAATGAGGGTTCCCGCTCCGTTTTTTGATATAGTAATACTAGCTCCGCTGATAACTCCTGATATCGCCAGACTCACACTAACTGTTACTGAAGAATTATTCGCCAGGTTGACAGGGCAGGATATTGTTGCCGGGCCTGTAGCGACAATGCCGGCAATATTGGATATGACTAGTGAATTTGCTCCCGTGATTAATGCACCACTTCCCATATCCAAAATTGACCTGCAAGTTCCACACACATTCATAGTAACGGTAATTCCTGCATTAATGATTATATCATCACTAATAGTCGGAGCAGCAAACCCTCCCCATGTGGCAGTATTATTCCAGTTACCTGAAACGCTGGCAATTTTGGTAGCAGCCTGGGCTTTATTTCCTGTAAAAAATACTAGAAGGGCTATAAATACTATTAGCACAACTGTATAGGAGGAAGTAAAGCGGCACCAGGATTTACCGGAGTGAAACAGGATTGAACCTGCCCTATATAAAGAATCAACCCGTATCAATACTTTTTGCAGGGGCCTTCCATATTTTGATTTGACATAGTTTTTTCCCGGCCCGCATTTGCAATTAGGTCCTGCTGTTGGTCGTACTTTTATGACCGGGGCATTTTCTGTAATGCCTGCTGGGCTTGCGGCCAGAACGAATGTATCAGAATGAAATAATGATATTCCCATAAGATCAGGGATTAGATTTGTATCCCAATGTCCTACAAGCGGAATGAAGAAAACGAATACCTGGGAAAATTCCCGTATAGTTAAAAATCAACCTCTGTAAAGGCTGTTCCTGGCTTATGCCACTTACCTGGAGTATCTCCCGGCGTAGCAGGAAGCAACTGTGAATTCAGGCTACTCAGCAGGTACCGTTGAATAAAAGGCCGGGAGTCTTTGCTGGACTTACAGTCCCAAAACGAAGTCAGGGAAAAATTGCCGTAGCTGGCAAACCAATGGAGTGTAGTCTCTTTCTCATAAGATCAGTGTTAAGTGAATTCTGTGTGATTAACCTGAGTCCCACAAGCATTATTTAGTATACAAAAAGCGGATAGTTCTGCCGGGGTGCCCGGAAGTCAAAATATTATACCGGCAATTTAAAGCCTAGGTTCAGGATGAAATTCAGATTACTTGAAGAGAATGACCGCTGCAGTATCCCAGGAGGATTTCCCCGTAAAGTTTAAAACATCTTATTCTCTGAGCTGTTATTTCAATTTTGGGCCTGAAAGCTACTTTGCCATTGTAAAGATAGCTAAAAAGCACTCGTTTGCAACATGGAAGCTGTACAATTTTCATCTTATTGGATAAGTATGGATATATAATATACAAAACATTGATTCAATGCCATTTAGCAATTACTATACTTGCTACGCCCAAAGAAATCTGCTTTGTTTCCAAACTTATATTATGTCAAAGCATGCTTACCTGGCAACTTACATCCCGGTTGTCAGGTACTTTTCGCTTTGGCCATCCGCGTTTGAATCTTTCGCTACACAACTATTTATCTGTTTGCGTTCAAAAAGTATTATCGCCGAGTACCGCTAAGAAACCCTGAGGAATTACGTTTGCATAGCAAACATTGAACCTGATAACACCTGAATAATCGAAAACTGATACGGCAAATACTGTATCCAACCTTAGTGATTCTGAGCGCCCTTAGTGCCTTAGTGGTTCTCTTCCAGGACACGCTGCGTCTTCCTGTACCGAGACGCTGCGTCTTTTTTTACGAGACGCTGCGTCTTCCTATACCGAGACGCTGCGTCTTTTTTCTTAGCCCCAAACCGTATACTCCCGATTAAAATTCAGGGTTTCTCATTTCATGAAAGCGATTAGGGTCTATAGATTTATGGAACGACCAGG
>JBAXXB010000104.1:0-13041 GCA_037128115.1 Bacteroidota bacterium | reverse complement strand
GGGGTTTTACGAAATCCTGACCGGTTATTATACCTGCAGTATCGATTCCTGATCGCTTGAAGATTCCTTCAACGGTCCCTTCATGATTTTTCCACCAACGGCTGTAATTATCACGAACTTTTTTACTCGAAGTATCAACCCATACACGGCCTGAAGATTCTTTATCATACACTTCAACCATGCCAATAGCAGGAAGTTCGGTTTCGCGTGCATCATAAACGCGTATGGCAACCAGGTCATGTTTCCCGGATGCGATTTTTATGGCCTGTTCGAAGGAATTGTCCATAAAATCGGAAATGATAAAGGCTGTACAGCGTTTCTTGATGGCATTGGTAAGAAACCGCAACGCCTCCGACAAATCTGTACCCTGGCTTTCCGGTTTGAAGTCGATGAGCTCGCGTATGATCCTTAATATATGCGAAGACCCTTTCTTAGGAGGAATAAATTTTTCGATTTTATCGCTGAAAAAAATCACACCCACCTTATCGTTGTTCTGTATGGCTGAAAATGCCAAAACAGCGGCTATCTCAGTCATGAGGTCTTCTTTGAACGAACCCTGGGTCCCGAACTCATTCGACCCGCTGACATCGATCATAAGCATGACCATCAACTCACGTTCCTCATCGAATATTTTAAGATAAGGAGTATTGAAACGGGCCGTAACATTCCAGTCAATATTCCTGATATCATCACCATACTGGTACTCACGCACTTCGCTGAACGTCATACCCCGTCCTTTAAAGGCACTATGGTAGTGCCCCGAAAAAATGTTTCTCGACAAGCCCCTGGTCTTGATCTCGATTCGCCTGACTTTCTTAAGAATCTCAGAGGGTTCCAATGGTTTTCAGAATTAATGTAACAGAATTAGATGCTGATGAAGATTTATATAGTGCTCATTTTCAGTGACTATGGCACTTCAACAGAATTCAGAATTTCGTTGATAATATCTTCGGTTGTTATGTTTTCAGCTTCAGCTTCATAGGTCAGACCAATACGGTGACGCAATACATCGTGTGCCACAGCCCTGACATCTTCAGGGATGACGTATCCGCGACGTTTAATAAAGGCCAGGGCCTTGGCTGCCATAGCCAGGAATATGCTTGCCCTGGGTGAAGCCCCATAGCGGATCAGATCCTTGTACTTTTTGAGGTTGTAATCAGCAGGGAACCTGCTGGCAAATACGATGTCAGTGATATAATTTTCGATTTTTTCGTCAAGATATACTTCTTTCACGATTTCCCTTGCCCTCTGGATATCAGCAGGTTTCAGGATTTTACGCGTTGTAAGTATTTCGTTGTTAATATTCTGTCGTAATATCAGTTTCTCTTCCTGCTTCAGCGGGTAAGTAATAACAAGTTTAAGCATAAAACGGTCCACCTGGGCTTCAGGCAGGGGATAGGTGCCTTCCTGCTCAATAGGGTTCTGGGTGGCAAGCACCAGGAAAGGATCAGGGAGTGCATAGGTCTTATCCCCAATAGTTACCTGTTTTTCCTGCATCGCCTCCAGGAGAGCACTCTGAACTTTGGCAGGTGAGCGGTTAATTTCGTCGGCAAGGATTAAATTGGCAAACACAGGTCCTTTGCGCACATTGAATTCTTCGCTGCGAGGGCTGTATATCATGGTTCCCACCACATCGGCCGGCAGCAGGTCGGGTGTGAACTGTATGCGGCTGAAGCTTAAATCGATCGAATTGGCAAGAGATTTAATGGCAAGTGTCTTGGCAAGTCCCGGCACACCCTCAAGCAGAATATGCCCGTTTGAGAGTAAGCCAATAATCAGGCGTTCAATCATCTGTTTCTGGCCAACAATAACCCGGTGCATTTCCATGGTAAGCATGTCCACAAATGCACTCTCGCGCTGTATCTTTTCGTTTATTTCACTAATGCTGCTTTCTATCATCGCTTAAAAATTGATTAGGACCTGCAAAAGTAAAAACTGGCCTTGCTCAATCCCTCGCATTGCCTGTTAAAAAATGTTAACAGTAGCCGGATTCAAGCAACTTTTAACAAATATGGAATATGTCCATAAATAAACAGCACGTCTCAATTATTTGATTCCTAATTTTTTCCTGATTTCTTTGGGGATAGCGTCCTTGTGAACTATGATAGCTATTGTATTCAGGCGGGCATAAGCCTCCGATATATTCATGTAACCTCCATTGCTGTTGCTGTCGGAAGCCCACGAATTTTTGGTGCGGAAATAACGTTTCCCGTTCTGGTCGGTGACAGTTCCTGTGATATGCATCAGGTGATCATCGGTAGCCGAATAGTTATCAAAGGCGGCCTGGCGCATTTCTTGAGTCACCTGCTTTTCAGGAACCGGTTTTTCGAACGAATAAAACTGCGCATGCCGTTCTTTTTCAGTGAGTTGCTCCCATTTACTGCGTTCAGTGATTGCCATGTTGGCAATACTAACTTCCGGCGCAATTGCGACTGCTTTTTTATGTGAAAAACCTTTATCACTTACATCTCCGTCCCATGCGAAGGTATAACCGGATTTGAGCGAATAATCCATCACCTGGATCAGTTCATCGAGAGGGACATTGTAATACAGACTACCCGACCAGTTATCGGGCACTTCAAGCGGAAACATGGAGTAAAAGGGGGCGTGGGTATAGGAGGTAATCTCGACATAATCATCCGGATGTACCATTTTGGCTAATTCAGGCGCAGTGGTATTCGCTGGACCAAAAGTCTCCGGTACTTTGCCCATATATACATCCAGGACGGATGAAATCGCTGAATTCCATTCAGTACTGAGCTTGCCTGCCGGGTTCTTTGCTATTGCCACAGTCATAGCAGCAAGAAGGGATTCCAATTCGGTTTGATCGGGTCTGGTCTGCCCGCTCGAGAGCCCCGGGTAGGCCTTCTCCGTGACCATCCCGCTGGCCCGTATAATATTCATCACATCATGAGCCTGGCCTCCCTCGCCGAAGTTGGAAGTGCCATGCAGGCGGACAAAATGCTGCGCCTTTGTTTCATATGCTTTCCGTGCAAAATACATTTCTGACAGGTCGAAAGTGTCTTTTGTCATCCGTAGGATTTCCGATTCGATAAATGAAGTTGTGGCAAAACTCCAGCAGGTTCCCGAAGCTGATTGGTCCTTAACAGCGGTTGCAGGCAGGTCGATTCCTTTAGAGAAAACAAATTTTTCGGGCAGCGAATCTTTTACGGTCTGCGCATTGGAATGAAATCCGGATACCATGACAATAAGTGAAGCAGCAATAGTTTGAATCGGCAGTTTCATGATCTTTTGAAAGTTAGTGGTGGACAAATGTACAGAAAGCATTGCTTCACTTACGAGACAAGGATGAAATATATGGGTTTTAAAAAAAGCCCCCCGGAAAATGATTCCGGGGGGCTCGAAGATAATGTTCATTCAGTTTCAGCCATTCATGAGAACAGGCCGATACGCAGGCAAACTACGGCAGTATAGCAATACTGTTCTGCAACAAAGCGTTGGTATATTTGCTGTTGTGAATCCCTAAACTGTAATCCCTGAGGCACAACTGGAAATTGATGATGGCACCAAACTGTGCGTTTGTGAGTGTGATTTTCGGTAAGGCTGTGTTGATGTCTTTCTGAGCCTGTGTCCATGAACTTGAAGGACTTGGATTCTGGAAAGTGCCACCAGGGTTGCTGGCTATACCGGTAGGATTGTTGATAGGATCGTAGATGTTCAGGTAACCGTCATAGTTGTTAGCGGTTATGCCTGCCCAAAGGTTGGTGGTAGCATCCGGGTTGCGGTTCATGATTTCAACTCCGTTGATTTTAAGTTTGGCTGCAAGGTCAGCAAGTGACTGTTTTACAACTGCTCTTGGGGTTGCCCAATGAGCTGGGTCGGAAGTAGCTGTGAGGCCGGTATGGCAACCCGTTTTGTTGCAACCGTTAAAATTACCTAAAGCCGAAAATGAGTGTCCACCTGCTTTGCCGTTGATAGGAGCCATATGGCAATCCTGGCAGGAAGCAAGAGCAGTGTGTGGTGAGTTTCCGTAAGCCAGCGCACCTGTGAATTCAACGCCGCCTTTACCTGCATATACAGCACCTGCTGTGCCATAATGGGTATGAGTACGGTAAGCTGGTTTAATCAGGTTCAGAGTGTTAGCCTGAGCAGCATCGTAGAAAACGGCGGTAGGATTGGAAGCCAGGCCTGCGTAATTGATAACGTTACCATCACCGTTCGAAGCGGTGAAAGGACGTGGCTGGTGGCATTTGATACATAAGTTGCTGATGCCATTTTCGGCAGGAGCATCAAAGGTAAGAGCGCCGGCCCACATGGTGCTCGAAACAGGAGCAACCGTAGTTAAAGGTGAGAGGTCTTCTTTTCCGTAAGTAGTATGTAAACTGCTGTGGCAGGTATTACATGTGATTGCACCATAAGCTGCTGAGTTAATGGAAGCATAATCATTCACATACTTGTTGGTTGTAGTGTTCAAAGTGAAAGTGGAAGGTACACTATTGGCACAAACATACTTGAAAGCTTCTGATTCGTGGCAAGGTCCGCAACCTGTGTTTCCGCTTTCCGAAGTTGCAGCTTCTCCAAAAGAGTGTTTTGAAAGCTCATACTGGGTCGAAATTAAGTCAACCGTGGTCGGGTTATGGCATTCGGTGCAGGTGGATGCTCCGTCAACTCCGTCCTTACCGTTTGTACCGTTTGTACCGTTGGTGCCGTTAGTTCCGTTAGTTCCGGCAGGGCCCATAGGTCCGTCCTTGCTGCAGGATGAAAAAATACTGGCTCCAATTAGAAGGAATCCAATACCGATTACAAAGAGATTTTTTTTCATAATTTGTTGGTTTAGTTTAATTTATGTTTGATTATTAGGGGTTCGTTTTTGTGTGCCAACTCCGATTCTGTTGTGAATCAAATAACATACAAATGTTGTCATATATTTAGTACTCTGGTTAAAATTTCCGATGATATATTTATGGGTACAGGAGGGAATATTCCCTGTTTTGATTGATATATATCAATTATTATATACATCTACAAGATCCAGATATCAATAATGGTAACATATATCGAGCGTTTCCATTTCAAAGACTGTGATTTCGAAGGACACGTATTTTTCGATGTTCTGTTGTGGCGAATTGCTACTTCTCAATAACACTCAACCCACTGGTTATTTGCTTTAGTTTGGCAAATTACTCTCCATATTGGGGAATATCGATTTTACAAATTTTAAATTGCCTTCCTATAATTAGGGTAGAACAAATAACGGAAAACAAAAACCTGCTGAGAATTTTACTCCTCAACAGGTTTTTATTAATTTTTCAATTTCAGAAGAGGACTTTCAAATAAATACTTGATTATCCTTTAAATATCTGCTTTGATGAACTATTTAGCTGGGTTAGCATTCAACCAATCAATTGAATATTGAAGAAGTTCCCTAGCGTATTCAGGGTTATGAACGCCTAACGATAATTCGCTGTTGATGTAAGCATAGTTATAAGCTGCACCTAATTCACCATATTTCCATGCGCGGCCTATCCTGTTGGTATAGTCAGAATCCTTGGCATATTTGAGAATGTTGCCGTAAATAACCAAACCGGTGGTTGGGCTTACAGTATTATTACTTGATGAAGTAGCGAACATATCACCAGCAGTCTGAGTCGTCGGGTAGAGTTTTCCGTTGAAATCGTGAGTTGCTTCAGCAGCGTAGGAAATAGCGCCTGTGGTGGCATTCGTTGTTTTCTTGAATACTTTGCGGGCAGTAAGGAGTTCTGCAAGTTCGGTGAGTTTAGCTGTTGTGCGGGCCTCTATAGGTGTGAACTTATCGTCGCCAAGGTGGCATGTGGTACAAGGGGTTTTGTTAACTTTAAGTGAATGGCCTCCTGTATTTGAAATAGGATCAAATTGATTCATGTGGCAATCCGTACAGGTATTTTCTGAGTGTTTCCAGATTCTTGTATAAGTTTTACCTACATACTCATACCCATTTATACCGGTGAAAAGATTGGACTGGTTGCCATCATGAACTGCAAAACTTTGTCCTACCTGGTAATTAACAGTAGCATTGTCATCGGTATTGGCAAACGGGAAGAAAGGAAGCTGGTCAAAAGCCTTGTTAATAACCTGTGGCCTGAGTGTAGTATCCGAATAAACCAAGGAGGTTGCGCCACGAATCTGGTGACAGGTAACACAAAGGTTATCAATCTGGCCAAAATCAGTTGCAGTCAGGTTTTTGTTGTAATTGAGGTAAATAGGTGAAGTGGTCCTTAAAATCATGGAAACCGTGTCGCCTGTGAAATCAAACCCGGAATGTTTGTGGCAGGTTTCGCAATTGATCCTGCTGGCAGTTGGCATATCATTATTTACGACAAACTGCCCGTTGCCGGTAATCTGCTGAAACCCGTCATTGGTGTGACACCTTGCACAAAACTTGGTGTTTCTTGCACTCGAAGTACCCATGAAATGCTTTGATAATTTGTACTCAGCCAGTTTTGTGTCAAAATTTGCCGCGGTATGGCAAACCAGGCAGGATGCATTTGCATCTTTACCATCTGTGCCGTTGGCTCCGTTGGTGCCGTTTGTTCCGTTAGGACCAGCAGGTCCCATGGGTCCGTCTTTCGTACATGATGTGAAGATACCGGATCCGATGAGCAGGAATCCAATACCGATCGCTAGGAGACTTTTTTTCATAATTGGTTGTTTTTGTTTTGTTTATGTTTGATTATAAGGGTTTATATTTAACGTTTTGCAGACAAAGTATTGTGAATCAATTCACATGCAAATATGTCATTATATTTGTTCATCTGGTAGTTGAAACCGATGACATATCTGCAACTATTGGCGATGATTTGCTTGTTTATTAATGATAAATATCAATGAAAATGCTTAATTATGACTATTGAAGTATAAAGCACAATTATGTTAACTGCCATTCCCCTGATTTCCTCTGAATCTTCCCAATTTCCCCATAAACCGGGTTAAGCATTTGCTATAAAATTCATAGGATAGGCATGGCAATTTGCAAAAGTTCAAATATGACAACCTGAGGAGGCTGGTAGAATTCTGCAGACATAAAACAAATAAAGCTCTTGGCGCGAATGGATTTGGATTATGGTAGTCGTGTAAAGGGTATACCTATATATTTAGCAATAGGCTTATGTGGTTAACGCGCAATTATAGATTGGTCATTCAACCTGGATCCAGACTATCGCAAGGGGAAATTCAGTTATATGTGGCCGTTATGATACTGTAGTCGTACCCGGCTAATAATTAAAAATGGAAATTAATTCCCGGCTGTAACCTAAAAACCGGCATCATCAGGTGATCAGTATAGCTTGTCGTATTCCCGGTAATGTAAGTGAAAGCTGCCTGTGCAAAGGTGAAATCAGCCTGTAAAAGTATGCTTACCTTTTCGTAGATCCTGTATTCAAACGATGCTCCCGTAAGGAAAGTGAATTTGGTATCAGAAGCACCTGTCTTCCACCAGTTCAAATTCCCGGCAATATAGGTCTTAATGCCAAAAAACTGGTCCGGTGTCCGGGCCCTGAATACTCCGCCCATAAGTTTAAAAGTGGAATATAGCTTCCGGTTAAAGGCGATCTTGTAATAAACACCACCCATGTAGGTCTGAAGTTTGTATGGTCCCGATAGCATATTTACACTTATGTAGTCAGTGGAATTCGCCTGAAAGAAATCCTGGGCATAGTACCCGGATGCAAAATTGAAGGAATTCAGGGAAACATCTAAGCCAAAACCAAGCTTTGGCAATACATACCATGCTGCTTCTGCACCAAAACTCTTTCCCAGCAAGGCATATCCGCCAAATCCATATTCATGCGATGCCATTTCCCCCATGGGTAAAGCAGCACCGAACCTTATACCGACAAAAGAGTTAGAATTTTGTGCTGAACCGTATGATGAGCTTAAGCTACTGATTATAAGTAAAATGAGTAACCTTGAAGTAATTGTCATATCCAGATTGTATTTACTGCCAAAAGTAACAATTTGTTTGCTTAGATTTGCCTTACTCCAAGTTGTTCCATTTGTTTAGGTAGCAGGCGTGACAAATGCAGAGTATTATAGGTCGGTTAATTATATGGGTTTTTAAGTAGAATTCGAAGAAATAATAGTCGAAAGTTGAAATATTTACGATAAATTAACTCGTATTTATTCCCGGATTGTCTGCTTTCTGGTCTGAAAAGTGCTTGGTTTTAGCTTTTATATAATTTTGTAAAATACACTAAAACAAGAATATACAAGTTATTGCAGTGCTTTCAGGGGTAGGAATAATATTTATTTTGCATTGGATTGAACATTTTAACACTTTTTAAATATCTTTACATTTATATATCTAAATACATAACCCTCCAATCATGCCACAGCACATAAAACGCCTGATCAGTGTCTTTGCTATTTTTATAGTATTGTTCCTGGTAATGCAACAAATCCTGAAACCGGCTTCCTTTGGCAAGACCGGCCATTACCGCTATTTGGCCATCCATGAGAACACGGTGAGAGAACTGCATTATGCCGGTTCAGCCAGGTGCACCAAGTGCCATGAAGACATGCAATCGGATAAAGCCATTGGCTTTCATGCAAAACTCGAATGCGAACTTTGCCACGGCCCCGGTTTAAAGCATGTATTGTATGCTGATAAATTTAAGGGTGGTCATTTGCCGGACTCGCTGAAACTGCACAAGCCTGACGAAAGGAGGGAATGTGCCATCTGCCACCAGATCAATGCCGCCCGTATTAAGATACTGTTTGATACCATTAATAATTCAATGATCAAGCAGATCAACCCCATGAAGCACAACCTTGCTGACAAGAAAACAAAAGAAGAATTAAAGTGTATTGAATGCCATAATCCTCATCAGCCATGAAACTAGAAAAAGCTAAAATATCCAGGCGGAATTTCTTTAAGGCCGGATCAATCATTGCCGGTGGTATTGCCGTAGTATCGGCCCTTACCCCGTTCGACGGCTTGCTTTTTGCCACCGAACGCCCCAAAGGCAAGGGTAAATGGTACGGGATAGGTATAGATATAAATAAATGCATAGGTTGTGGAAAATGTGCCAACGCATGCAAGCTGGAAAACAATGTTCCGAAGGAACCTTTTTATTTCCGTTCGTGGGTTGAGCAGTATACCATTAAGACCGACGGTACAATTAAAGTGGAATCACCCAATGGTGGTATTGATGGGTTTAAGCAATCCGTTCCGGATGAAGAAATATTCAAGTCCTTCTTTGTTCCCAAAATGTGCAATCATTGCGCCAAATCACCCTGTGTACAGGTTTGCCCGGTAGGAGCTACTTTCGAAACTGCCGAAGGCATAGTGCTGGTTGATGAGAATTACTGCATAGGATGCAGGTATTGCGTACAGGCTTGTCCTTACGGATGTCGGTTTATTAACCCGGAGAAAGGAACGGCTGAAAAATGCACGCTATGTATCCATCGCCTGGAAAAAGGAATGCAGCCTGCCTGTTTCCAGATTTGCCCTACCGAAGCCAGAATTTTCGGCGATTTAAATGATCCGAACAGCAAGATCAATTACTTCCTTAAAAATCATACCTGTATGGTAATTAAGCCCAATCTGAATACAGGTTCAAAATTATTCTATAACGCTTTAAGCCCGGAGGTAAGATAATATGGTAACTCATTTACAAGACCTGTATGAAGTTCTTTCGAAAGTTGACGGGTATGTTTATCCGAATGAAATTGAACTAAACTGGAGCATACTCATTGTTCTGTATCCATACATCACCGGGCTGGTTGCCGGCGCATTTATCCTGGCTTCACTTGAACGGATTTTCAAGGTGCATATTTTGAAACCTACCTATGGCATTGCCTTGCTTACGGCTTTTTCGTTTATGCTGGTAGCCACCATGCCGCTGATAAGCCACCTGGGGAAACCTATGAGGGCTTACGAAATAATGATTACGCCCCATCTTACTTCGGCCATGGCCATTTTTGGTTTTGTCTATTTATGGTACCTGATGGTGGTCTTACTTCTGGAAATCTGGTTTGACTACCGGCGGGACCTGGTAATATGGGCTACGGAAACAACCGGTTTCAAGCGATTTATGTACAGGGCGCTCTCGCTCTGGACGACCGACATTTCACCCAAAGCTGTAGCACTCGATAATAAGCTGGGATACATAGTCACGGTAATAGGTGTGCCATCCGCTTTTTTACTGCATGGGTACGTGGGTTTTATTTTTGGGTCGATAAAGGCAAATCCCTGGTGGTCAACGGTTCTGATGCCGGTTATTTTCCTGTTCTCGGCAATAGTTTCAGGAATTGCATTGGTGATGCTGATTTACATTGTACTCACCCGGATTCGCCGGCTTAAAATAGATATGGCTTGCCTTGATACCATAGCTTCCTATCTTTTCTACATCCTGATCATAGATTTTGTGTTAGAAGGACTGGATCAGATCCACCGCATTTACGAGGCTGAAGAATCGTTTGAAGTACTTCACAACCTGGTTTTTGGAAGACTTTTCTTTACTTTATTCATCATGCAGGGATTGCTGGGTACAGTTATTCCCTTGCTGACACTGGGAACCCTTCAGTTCTATAAGCCTAAAATACAAATCCGTAAAGCAATTTACCTGGTTGTGTCGACATTGATACTAGTCGGGATATTCTTCATGCGCTGGAACGTGGTTATTGGCGGACAGCTATTTTCGAAGAGCTTTTACGGGTACACCACATTTAAAATCGGACTTATAGGTTCGGAAGGCTACCTCATGGCTGCGGTATGGCTGATAGTTCCGTTCCTGATCCTCTCATTCCTGCTTTGGTTACTGCCACCCTGGAAAAAGAAAGATGAAGAACATGAAATGCAGGGAGTCTGAGGATTGACTGGACTGGCGTTTTTGATCGCCCTGCATTGCCAGATAAACTTAATTTAATTTGCCGGAACACCGGGAAAAGCTGTAACTGGCTTTACCTGGTCTGGCTCGGTTTTTGGGTAGTTTTCGCCTGATTTTTAATGCTTGTTAAAACAATAAAATGATGAAACCTGATGAAATGAGCCATACTGGTGTAGATCAAATTCTGGAACGTATCAATTCACTCGAAGAGCGGATTGCACTCCTGGAATCAAATAAAGCGGAAGCCAGGCACCTTCAGCCGGCAAACGAGTATGATGCCGAGGAGGAAGACTCAGTGTTTTCGGACTTGAATATTTCAATCAGTGCGCCGTTTGAATCCAACCTGGGTGAATATGGCCTGGCCTGGCTTGGCAATATTGTACTGTTTTTTGCCATTGTCTTTCTGTGGCAGTATTTCAACGATGCAGGTAAACCCGTGCTTTCAATGCTGGTCGGGGTAATAAGTGTAGCCGGTGTTTTTACGCTGGCGCATTATTTCAGGAAGCACTTTTCTTTTCTTTCGTTCATGTTCAATCTTTTTGCTTTTGTGATCCTGTATTATGTTGTACTGCGGTTACACTTTTATACTGAAAAGCCGCTCCTGGCAAATCAGCATTTTTCGGCTATACTTCTGCTGTCGGTAGTCGGGGTCCAGTTGTATTTTGCTGTAAAAAAACAATCCCAGGTTCTTGCAGGACTTGCTTTTGCAATGGCTTTGACAACAGCTTACGTGTATAACCAAACCCTGGCTTTCTTCCTGATTTCGCTTTCAACCTCAGCCTTGGCTGTACTTTCATTCTGGCGGTTTAATTGGTGGAAAGTGCTGGTATTCATAATTATAGCAGGGTTCATAGTCAACCTGGCCTGGTTGCTTGGGAAAACTCCTGTTTCGGTGGCTAAAATTCCGCCTGATCTGGGCTTTCGTTTTGCGTTCCTGTTCTTTTCAGTAACTGCAGCCGTTTATTCTCTTGTGGTATTCAGGAAGCAAGAAGTGTCATTTCCAGGGAATATTGTTCTTACAACCCTGATGCTGGCAGGAGTTACCTATTCCATGCTGCTGTTTACCCTGGTTGTCAATTTTTTCCCTACCACATTTGTGCCTTTATTTATGTCGATTTCCATTTACTGCATCGTTTACTCTGTTATTCTGAAGTTCTATTCACCCTGGAAATACGCACCTGCTCTTTTTGCCTTGTTTGGTTTCGTAGCCATTAGCATTACAGTCTATGATGTTTACCGTTTTCCAGATTCATTCCTTTTGCTGATCTGCCAGAGTGTATTGGTACTGGTTCTGGCACTCTGGTACCGCTCGCAGATCATAACACTCATGAATACATTCCTTCTGCTCATCCTCATCACTCTATATTACAGTATTTCAGGGAAACTCCAGATGGTAAATTTCGCGATCCCGCTGGTTGCTTTTTTGTCAGCACGTACTATTAATTGGCAAAAAGAGCGGCTCAATATAAAAACCGATTTTATCAGGAATATATACCTGTTCACTTTGTTTTTCTCCTTGCTGTATGCAACCTACAATGGTTTACAAGGACGTTATGTCACAGTTTCATGGCTCTTTATTGCCGGCATTTATTTCGGCTTGAGCATTTTTATTAAAAGCATCAAGTACCGTTGGATGGCAATGGGGAATCTGCTAATAGCCGCATTTTACCTTTTCCTGGTGGACCTGGCAAAGATTGATCTTATCTTCCGGATACTCATATTCCTTGCATTTGCCATCACGTCCATAGTTATTTCAACTTATTATGTGAAGAAAATTAAGAACAGGGACAATGGAGAATCAGTTGTTTGAGTTTCATTACGCATGGTTTTACAGACCTGGGAAATATACCTGGATGCTTTTTTAGCCATCAGGGATGTACCCTGAAACCGGAACTATTCGCCTGGCAGCAGTGAATGTTGCGTCTTGATTTGTAAGCTGGTTAGCTTATAAATCATTAGGAGCCTCAGTTTTCAAAGTGGAGGAAAATTGTTCGAACACGAAAGGTCAGAAAACAGAAAAGCCGTCTTGCTGAAAGACGGCTTTTTTGTATGATGCTCTATTTGTAGAGGACTGAAGTGTAGGTTTTAGAGTACTATTTGCTTTCAGTTTATGCCTTTCTTTATCTCACATAGAGTTAGAAGGATTTGCCAGTTTTACTCTAGGGGAGTTCTATAATTTAATTCATTGTTAATCAGAATAATAACCTTATATTTA
>JBAXXB010000103.1:0-13123 GCA_037128115.1 Bacteroidota bacterium | reverse complement strand
GAGTGTTTCATTTGTTAAAATTGTCAGAAAATCGAATTTTTAGAACTCACCTTTACTTCAGTTTGGCACCTGAGAACTTTCACCGTTATGAGCACCGATGGGCCAATGATTTTTCCAATAGCAACTGCTTTAGTGGGATCCACGTAACCGCTGAACGTAAGGTCATGCTCGGCCAGTATGGTTTTCAGGTTGTCCCTGTCGACCACTTCCACGTTATTTTTAACAAATTCCTGTACCAGGGCGTCTATGATCTGGTCTGCGCAATTGCCGGTCGCAACGTTAAAAGCAACCTTATTGATTTTTAATCCAAGACCGGGTGGATGATCAATTTTTACCAGGATTGTCGGGTTGCTGAGTTCATCGAACAATTGTGCTTTTGCCGACATAAAGGACCCTGAAATAATTCCCAAAACCAGTATGGCCCTGATGGATAGAGTCTTATTGAACCCTATATTTGGAATAAATGACCAATTTCCCATTTTACGACTATTGTTCTCTTACTCATCTGGCTTTTCAGAATACGCCCCGTTTGATTATGTGGTTGCTGGCATCCACTGGTTTATTTGTATAATTATCAGGTGTTTATACCTATCGTAAAGTTGGAAACAGTAATAAACTATGAATAGTTTTACAAGCTAAGAGTTCTACTGGAAAAAGATGGGAGTGCTTTTTATACCTGTTTTTGAAATGTGATCCAAATATACTGAATTTATGAGCAATATAGTTTGATTTGGAAGGAAAAGCGAATTTTTCCTTTATCATGGTTCAGTGTCAAAAAAACAAGGCTATTGACCCCGGAAATTTTCCTGGCTAAAGAAGTTATAGTGAATCCTTTTTTCTACACATTTATACGGGCAGTAGCAACTGTAATGGCAATGTAAGTTAACTTTGTCAACTTTGACTTTGAAGACAAGCTGAGTTTTTGAAGAAACTAACCTGGAGGAAAAAGCCAAATGACACGTGGTAAGATGCTACCTGAAATTAAACGGCGGCAGTATGAGTCTTATATTGAATGAACTTCAACTTAATTGAATCTGTAAACTCTTGCCCATGAGCCAAAACCTGGATGCCAGATGATGAATTACCTTATTTTCGCAATAACCTATTCCTTTGCCTGTGTCTTGCAGCCCGGGCCCTTCCAGGCGTTTCTGTTTTCACAAAGCATAACCAACGGCTGGAGGAAAACCATTCCACTGGTATTTGCTCCCCTGTTGAGCGACGTGCCAGTCATTATTTTGGTGATGTTTGTATTAACACAAGTTCCCCATGTAGTGCTAGTCTTACTGCAGGTCACCGGGGGTTTATTCCTGTTTTATCTTGCCTATAAAGCATACCAAACCTGGCATAGGTTTATCCCCGCTGAGAAGCAGGATATTGGTCCACAACATTCTGTTTTCAAGGCAGTGCTGGTAAACCTGCTGAATCCGAATCCTTACCTTGGCTGGAGCCTGGTTATGGGACCCATGCTGTTAAAGGGCTGGAATGAAGACCCGGTCAACGGCCTTGTTTTGCTCGTTGGCTTCTATAGTTCGATGATTCTTTATTCAATTGGGCTGGTGGGGCTATTTGCTTCTGCCCGTCACCTGGGCGCGGGGATCAGCCGGATTGCAATTGGAATTTCAGTGATTGCCTTTGCTGGTTTTGGATTATACCAGTTGTGGTCAGGGATAACGTATTTTGTTTGAGCTTCAAAACAGATCTTTCAGGAAAGCGGATCCCGTACATTTACAGCCATTGCCATGCTCGAAAATCATCATTGTTCGCTGTTCATTATTCCCAGTTTTTCGAAATACCAGAAAGCAAGTGATAGTACCACGCCTGTAACAGCAGCCAGCGCCATTCCTTTAAGCTGAACGGCCCCTATGTTGATTCCCGCCCCGCTTATTCCTGCCACAAATGTTACAGCCCCCAATACCATATTACGGTTATTGCTGAAATCAACCTTCTGCTCAACCAATATCCTGAACCCCTGCACGGCAATTATACCGTATAGCAAAAGGGTTATGCCACCCATTACAGGGACAGGTATGGTAGAAATCGCCGCTGAAACTTTTCCTATGCAGGAAAACAAAATAGCGAGCAAGGCGGCCCCGCGTATGACCCAAACGGAATAAACACGTGTAATTGCCATTACTCCAATATTTTCGCCATAAGTGGTATTGGGTGTAGAACCCACCAAGCCTGAGAGTACATTACTGATTCCATCGCCCAGTAAAGAGCGGTGCAGTCCTGGTTTTTTAATCAAATCGGAACTGGTAATTCTGCCTGTGACAATCAGGTGGCTGATATGCTCGGCCATGACAACCACGCAGGCAGGGGCAATAATAAATATGGCTGTCAAATCAAAAACGGGTGCATGGAAGGCAGGGATGGAAAACCATTCTGCTTTGCTTATGGCTGCTGTGTCGACCATTCCTGTCGCTAATGCAAGGATATACCCTGTGAGAGTGGCTACCAGGATAGGAATTACCTGCATAAATCCCCTGAAAAGTACTGAGCCAAAAACGCCGATTAAGAGGGTAGTTATAGATACAGCTAACACGTGGTTATTAAAGGTGAAAGGAACTATTACTTTTCCGATTGCCGCAGGCCAGGGAGCCAAACCTGCCTGCTGAGCAGCAACGGGTGCCAGTTCCAGCCCGATAATTGCGACTACAGCTCCCATCACTGCGGGCGGCATTACAATGTCAATCCAGCGGGTTCCCCATTTTTTAACAACAAACGACATCAGGATAAAGAACAAACCGAAAAAGATAAACCCTGACTGGGCATGGTCATACCCACCGTATGCGCTAATAATCAATAGAGTAGGAGCAATAAATGCAAAGCTGGAGCCCAGGTATGCCGGTATGCCGCCTTTTGTGACCCAGGAGTAGATCAAGGTGCCTATGCCATTCATCAGCAATGCGATGGACGGATCAACACCTAACAATATCGGGGCCAGTATGGTGGCACCGAACATGGCTGTAAGGTGCTGGAAACTTAGGGGCAAGCTTTCTAGAAGAGGCAGTCTTTCATGAATTCCTATAGTTTTTCGTTCCATAGAGATAGCAGGTTTTTGTTTCGAATAATGCCTGACAGATTGAATAATTGCATCACTCAGCATTTGAAGATGAAAGGCCTCCCTTATTTTGTCAGGTATTTTGTGGCAAGGCAGAGTTTTTTGACAAAAAGGACCGAATTCGTTTTTATACAATATTCACTCACCCCGACTTCCGAAGCCGGATTGGCCCAATCATACGTATAGCCGAGCCTTGTCCATGGATGATGTGTCCACGGTCCAAAATAGGAATCATATATGTTTTGGTTAAACCATTGGGAATAATCCGGGTCAGCATTTGCCGGCAGGTATAAACCAGCTTTATTATCATCAATTTCAGGATCTGCTGAAGGGCGAAAAAGATCTGCCGGTCTCACCCAGAGTTCGACAATGTATTTGTTTGAATTGTTAGGCGGTAACCCTAACAACTGGCTCATACGTAGGAGTGTGTCATTATTGGCAATATGAGTCGAATTCATCCTGCTTATGTATTGTTCGGGAATAAAAATCCAGATTATTCCCCAGGAATTTATTACTGAAGTGTCAGAGTAACTATCCGGATATTTATTGTAACTGCCTACCAACACATATTTTTCATTCTTAATGGTTTTCCATTCCAATTTTGAATTGGTTGTATTGATTGACCAGAGGCTATCACAGATCTCGGAAGAATCAGCCGTAATTGCATCGGTTACTGCATCTGCATAAAGTTTTTCAAGGCCCGAGGGAGGGTCCAACGGATCCTGGGAATTGTCATTTGAACAGCCGGTATGCAACAGGGTTGCCAAAACGAAAACGCAAATAGCCCACGCTTTTTTCATATGATTCATTCAATGTTAGAGTTTAATTAGCTGTATATATGTGCTTTAGATGTAACTGCCCGATGTTCTTTATTCTTATTGTATTAAGAATATTAATGTTTTTTTTCATGGCTAATTGTTGATTTTACATGAAACTCAAAAGGTGCTATTTTTTCAAAATACTGCAGTACTGAATCTTGTCCTGCATTTCCGTGGTTAATTGCTAGATGAGCTCGGCTTTATACGAAAAAGAAGGTACATAGGACATCTGAACGTCAATTTTCTGCTGGGCTGCAACAATATAATAACGGGACAAAGCAGGCAAAGAACCTTCTTTCATCAACGGTCCTACAACCCAAGCGAAAATCGAAAGTATTTTGTCGCAGTTGAGCTTGATTTCGACCAGGCGGAACTGTTGCTAAAATTCCCTCAATGATAGGGCTCCAGTCGAAAAATTATTTACTTATAGCGGTCCCGTATTTCTGGATCTTCATTTGCATCTGTGGAGTCAGTTGTTTTACCAACTCGGCATTGTAAGAAGGTACCTGTTGCAGCTTGTAAATTTCATATGCTCCTATAGCATAAGAACGGGATATATCGGCAAACGACCCTTCTTTTACAGCCGGATCCACATCAGTGGCAAAAATGGAAATCGTATTATCGCTGTTGCGGTCGATACGGAAGGTTCGGAATTGCTGGGGAAACTCTCTCAGGGAGGAAGTCTCCACTTCCCAGAAACCGAGTTCAGGGTGAGACGCATCCGGCGATTTGAGAGCAGTGATTGTATTAAGATGACGATGCCCGGCTACCCACAGAATCAGGTTCGGATAAGTATTGAGTTTGGCAATAAACTTCGCTTCAGTAGTAAAAGAAGTGAGGGCCATACCCATTTCAGGATCAATATCGTTGATACCTATGGGTACATGCGCAGCAATGATCATCAGTTTGCCATCGGACTGTCCTTTGTCAAGTTCTTTCACCAGCCATTCGTAACGCTCCTGGTCAAGGAAACAATGCCCGTGTATATCGGTACTCGGATCACCGTCCTTCTGGGTATCATCGAGCACAATAACCTTGAGAGGCAAATTGGCCTTAGGCTCGAAGGAGTAGCAGGCAAATCCCCTGGCTGCATCTGTTTTATTGAAGCCATGTCCAACAGGTTTGGAGGAGGTATTGAAAAATTCGTTTGTAAATTCAATAGAGGATAGTGAGCGTCGGTCCTTGTCGGCAGCTATAAGTACTGGTTTTGTGCTACTTACAGGACCCATTCCAACCACATCACCGTAAACCGTGCTGCCGTCGAGAACGCCCATGTAAATAGAGCGTTCGTTGATGCCGGCCGGAGTAAATATGTTTTTCCCCATTTTGATGATGCTATCACCTACATAGGATTTTTTAAGATAATCGTTGGGCGGGTAAGTGCCCATCCAGTTATGGTCGTGGTTACCGACAGCCTGGTACCAAGGGATGGACTTGTTGAGTCCGGCGGCCTGGTATACATCCTGGTAATCGTTGAGAGGTCCTGCAATAGGATCATCCTTTTTGCCGGAATCGGGGTTGATTTTCTTGCCGTCGAGCACATCAATGAACCATCGTATCTCATTGTATTGGCTGTTGTTGCAATCGTCGCCCAGCGAAATGCCGAAATCGAGCGGGTCTTTTTTATGAAGGGCATTCACTGTTTGCACGGCTGCATCCAGCACATGGGTGGTATAAAGCATAATTCCGGAGTAGGCCGAAATAATACCTCCTTTTATGCCAAAAAAGATTCCTTGTGTCGGCGATTCCTTATCAGTGATGTGTATATCGGTGATAGTGAAAAAGTTAAGCAGTTTTGCCTGGTTCGTAACCGATGTGCCGGCATAGGAAACCGGCATCAGGTCTAGCCTTTTTACATATTTTAGCCCGCTTCCGAATTGCCATTTGCCATAGCCGTTCAGTGCATATTCCGAAAGTTTATCAGGCGAAATTTTTGCTGCCGTTGCAGGAACAGGAATGGGGACAACCGTTCTGTCCACGGTGGTAACCACTTTGGTAGCTATCGGATAGCTAGCCTTTTGTCCATAACTGTTATTCATTACTAAAACAACTATAACAAGGATGAGCAGATTGAACCGTGTATTGTTATTTTTCATGACTTATTAATTTTGAGTTATATTTTTTGTTTTTTTAAGGAATATAAATGTAAGCGTAGTCCTGGCACCCCATGTAGGTTTCATACTATTGGCGTTCCCGTAAAAAACCAGGGGACTGAATTGAATGCTGGCAATCTGCTTGGCTGCAATCTTGATTATTTGGCTTAAATTGATTGATGCCAGGCCCGTCACCAGCCGTTTACTGTCCCAGTCGTATGTGTTTTCCGAAGCAATCCCTGCTGAAAATCCTCCTTTAAACTGATGGCTGATAAAGGGTTGAACAAGTGCTGCATTCACATCCGCCCTGCTCTTATCTCCAGCGGCGGTCCACAATTGATTAACCAAGCAGCCAATAGTCCAATTCCTCGGCTGTCCAAGTATGATTAATCCCGGGCCTATAGCCAGTTTCCTGGTTCCAAGGGCCTCATTTGTAGCCAGGGGTATGGAGACTACAGGACCAAAGCCCCAGATAACCTTAGCGAATGAAGAAGAAATAAAGCCTGTGTACAGAATATCCCCAAGGCCCTCCTCTTTCTGATTCCGGGCCGTAACATCTTTCTGAGTCGTAACAGGAACGATCACCCTGTTTATCAGGTTGAATTTCCCGGATAACTTTACCGGTATTATTGGCTGCAGGTTCATTACCATTCTATACCCGTTTTCGCCGCCTTCAGCATTGTTAATGTTAAACTGAAAGTTGAATTGAAAAGGAACACTTACCATGCTTGATATAGGATTGGCTACCTTCTTGGCTATTTCATCGGCTGTATGTTGTGCAAATGTAGCCATGGAACTGAGTGTGAGTACGACAAGGCAAAAAAGTGTTTTTTTCATAAGTGTAGTATAAAGTTACGAGTTCAGTTACTTATTTTCAATAGATCATACTTATTTCTTGTCGTAAGGATATATCAACTTCCAGTCTGTCTTCATATCCACAACGGTCCAACCCTTGGCATTTGCTTCGTCGAGTGCCTTGTCAAAATGACCGTAAGCCGATGTGCGGTCGTAAGCCCACTCGCGCTCAGCATCGGTATGATGAACAAGGAGTGCAAGCCTGGCACCCTTGCCTGCCGTAGTATATTGCATCATTTGCAGGTCACCGTCGGAATTTCCGAATGAGGCAATTGGCCTCCGCCCGATATATTGAAAGATTCCGACCGGCTTGCCTTCGTTGTCATCCACGAAGTTGAACTCCGGAATTTGGACTATTACAGGATTGTTGCCACGCATTTCAAACTTCATTTTATAACTTGTGCCGATAACTTGTTCCGGCGGTATGCCATAGACACTTTCGGCCCAGGGACGTATAAATTCCACGCTGCCACCTGAAACAATATACGTTTTGAAACCATTTTCCCTTAAATAGGACAAGAGTTCGAGCATAGGCTGGTATACCATTTCAGTGTATAGCTTGCCTGTTATTGGGTGCCGTGCCGTCGAGAGCCAATCCTTAACTATTTGAGAGAATTCTTCGGTTGTATTGTCTGCACTGACTGCCATTACAAGTTCATTGATTGCATCCTTGCCACTACCTAGAACGGTTTTTATGTCGTTTTCGAGCACAGCCTTGAACGGTTGCTTGTTTTTCCATTCCGGGTGATGGATTGCCATGGCTTTGATACGATCGAATGTAAAGGTAAACTGGAAATACAGCGGTTGCTCCGACCACAGAGTTCCGTCGTTATCGAAAGTGGCAATTCGTTCGGCAACCGGCACAAAATCGGGTGAGCCTTCCTTTGTTACCTTTTCAACAAATGAAATGATTGCTTTTTTGCGATCGGTATCGTTCCACGACGGCAGAGGATCAGTTGAGGCAACTGCTGTTGTACCAGACGATTGAGGGTTTCCTTCCTCATTTTTGAAGGCAGTGTTAAAAATCAATACCAATCCAATTAACAGCAGTGCATTGTAGCGAATTCGATTTGTCATAATTGTTTATTAGTAAGTAAGACTTAGAGAAATGAATTTAAAATATTTCAACGTTTACCTGAAGGCTGAGATCCCTGATTTCATAATCTTCTTTTTCATCTCAGTACTTAGCTGTTTTCTGAGTTCGGCGTTGTAAGCACCTCCTGATTCCGGATACGTAAGCTGATTTTCAGTTTTGAATATCTGCACCGCACCTATTGCAAAGGATCGCGAAGCAGCTGCCAGGGATCCGGCTTTCACGGCTGGGTCAACATCTGTTACAAAGATAGAAACAGTACTGTCGCTGTTGCTCACCACCCTGAAAGTACGGAACTGCTGTGGGAAATCCCGTAACGATGCCGTTTCGACATGCCAAAACCCCAATTCAGGGTGCGTTGTATCAGCCGATGGAAAAGGAGTGACCATGTTGCGGTGAACGTGACCTGACATCCAGAGGATCAGGTTGGAATAGGTATGAAGCTTATCAGTAATGGTTTTTAAATCTATAGGTGAGTCATTATCCTGGTCAATAAACATAAGCGGAATATGAGCAGAGATGATCATCAACTGACCGGTCTTTTGCCCTGCGTCCAGTTCACCAACCAGCCATTCAAAGCGACTTTGAGTGACATACCCCTGTTCGTGCATGTCCACGCGGTCTTCATTCTGGGTATCATCAAACACTATTACTTTGATAGGTACATCCGATTTGGGCACGAAACTGTAACAGGCAAAGTCGAGGTCGAGGTTGGTTTGTGAAAAGCCATGACCTACGGGTTTCGAAGTGGTATTAAAAAACTCATTCATCCACGACCTCCTATTGATATAATGCCTGCTGGCATCAGCTATTAAGGTTGGAGGTTCGGAATAATCGCCAACAGGACCTGCACCTATAATGTCACCATTAGGAGTTGTTCCATCAACGGCGCCCATATAAAAACCACGGCTTTTTAAGCCAAGCGGGTCCGTCATAATATTACCCATGTTCATGATACTTGAGCCGGTATAGGTTTTCCATACATAGTCGTCAGGCGTAAACATGCCAGTACAAAAATGGTCGTGGTTTCCAAGCACCTGGTACCATGGGATTTCGCTATTGAGACCAGCTGCCTGGAATTCGTCCTGGTAATCATTACCCGGTCCTGGGATCGGATCATCCTTTTTGCCGGAATCAGGCGTTATTTTCTTCCCGTCGAAAATATCGATATACCATCTCAATTCATTGTATTGTGCATTATTAATTGCATCACCCAACCCCATTCCGAAATCGAACTTATTTGCCTTATTTAAGGCATTTATAGTTTGTATAGCTGCGTCGAGAACATGAGTCGTATACAGAATAACACCCGAATAAGCCGAAGAATTGCCGGCAACGCCTCCTTTATATCCCCATTCAATCTGCTGGGTAGGAGACTCCTTATCCGTTAAATGGATATCGGACATGGTGAAAAAACGCAGCAGGTCGGCTTTCACTGTTACGGATGAACCGTTGTAGGAACCCGGCATTAGTTCGTTGCTTTTTTTATATCCAAACCCAGGGCCATTTTGCCAAAATCCATAACCAAACTGCGCATATTTTGAAAGTTCGCAAGGGAGTATCGGGTCCGAAGAAAAAGGTCCGTTAACCGGCATGACAGTGTGGTCGAGTGTGGTTAATACGCTTGCATCAATAGGGTAACTGACCTGGGGGGTTCCCTGGTCGTCCCTGCGGCAGCTAAAAGTGAACAGTAAAATCAATCCAATAGCAATAAACGGGAGATTCAGGATAATTTTATTTGGTTTCATAGACTTAAAAATGTTGACGAGTTGGGCTAGTATTGATTAGTATATCTGTAATCTTAAAATTACAGTTTTTACACTCAGTGTAAGCTAGGGTTTACAAGGGGATAGAGGCAGAAATTTTCCTTAATTTGCTTTTATAAATTATGGATTCTCTTGTGTCAGGGTTTCTGCCTTCCAGGTATATGAATCTGCGATTTTAATTTAGTGAGATTAAATTAACCAATGAATGTATGCTGAGATTTCTTTTTAAGCGTGGGCCAAAGTCAACACGGATTTCGTTAAAATTAAATGATCAACCTAAATCCTATTGAAAGTTCACAATATTGAATTTTTCACATTAAAATTGTACATTCTCTTTAAAGTGAGACATATCAAAATTCATGACAAATATATGCTTCTTTTCTTAATATCGGGCCTGACAAAATAAATGATTTGTGGCTGGTTCAAATCCTGAAATTTCAAGTCCTTCATCCTGTTCCAGGGAACCTGTGATAATTCGAATATGAGTATAAATAGCCTGAAATCAAGATATTAACGCTACCCAAACAGTTCTCTGATTACCCGAAGAGGACCATGGTAAAATTTTAAGATTGTAGTCTTCAGAGGTTGTTATTACCCGGAAAAGCAAAGTCTTATGATGCATTTTTATGGCGAATTAGCCTGGGCAGAGGCTAACGTTTCTTTTACCTGTAGCCGCCAGTTTGAAAGGTTGAAAACAGGAACGTGGTGAGTGTGGCTGCCTGTTTTCAACCCGGTCCTGAATAAAAAAGATTTTCAAAAATAAATATTTCCGCATCACCACGACTCCAGATCTTCTAACTTTATGTCTTTTAGTTTCTTTTAGTTTAATCCAGCCTTCTATTCCCCAGCCTCCATTCTTACCTTTTCAACCTTCCGCAAGTCTTTTTCATAATAAAAGGAACCCGCAAAGAACATGGCAGACGCAAACAACAGGGCCAGGGGAAGGAAGGCGAAGGCAGTCTGTATGTTTGTTGCGTCGGAAATGGCACCCATCACGATAGGCCCAAGTGAAGCCCCGAGAAGATTTTGAATGACAACGGCGATAGCATAGGACATTGCCCTCAGGCCGGGGTGGACCACGTCCTGGGTCACGGCTGCCGATGCGGCAATAAATGCGGTAATCGAGATGCCCATCGATAGCAGGAGCAGGTATTGGATCTGCCCGTTGAAAATGCTGAAAGCCAGGAACATCAGCGCTGCCGAAAGCAGTGAGGTTAAAGTGGGGACAAGCAGCCTGGCATTAATTTGTTTCTTCCGCCAACGGTCGGTAATGTAACCCCCGAGGGGAGCGCCTATGATGGCAAATAGCATTACTGCACTGGCTTTTACCCCGGCGTTCTTCTCGAGTACTCCCTGTACCCGGTTAAAGTAGGTAGGCAACCAGGTAAGCAGGGACGTTGTGGTAAAAACAACTCCGGCCATTCCAAAATAGGTAAAGATCAATGAGGGTTTGGCAAGAAATTCTTTCAGCATATCACCAATTGACATTCTGACTTTCTTTCGCTCGGCGGCTGTGTCCCATTTAGGATCTGTTTTCTCCAGGCCTATGGTCTTATAATCCTTCACAAAGAAAAAGAGAATAGCAATCAGCATTCCCGGGACAGCGACAATACCCAGCGCGCTTCGCCATCCCCATCGTGCGGCAATAAGCCCACCCAAGGCCACCCCGATGGCACTTCCCAAGGGAATAGAGGCATTCCAAAGGCCCATCATCCAGGCTCTTTTTTCCTGGGGATACAATGCCGACATCATAGCCGAACCTCCCGGGGCATAACCGGCTTCGCCGACACCTATAAAAGTACGGGCCGTGAACAATTGTCTGAACGTTTTTGAGAAGGCCCCCATCCCGGTGGCTATGCTCCATAGCACAGCCATAGCCCCGATGGTTTTACTGCGGCTCCAGCGGTCGACTAATATAGATACCGGGAAGGTGAAAAGCACTATCGACCAGTAGACGGCCGAAACAAGCATTCCGCATTGGGTATCTGTCAGGTTCCAGTCGACTTTCAAGAATGGAAACAAGGAAGTTATAACCAACCGATCCATGTAATCGAACATGTAAAGCAAAAAAAGCAGGATAAAAATGTAATTTGTATACCCTTTTGTAAAGAGGTAACCTTCAGGTTTTATCTGGTTCTTCATGCTTATGTGATTTGGGTTAACAGGGTCGCTATCTTTTTAAAGACTGAATTAGGATCACAAATATAACCAGATTTTTGATTTTAACCCAAGGTTTATAAACGTCTGGTCGGAAGATCCCTGTCGCATATACATGGGAAATAGCACGCATTTTTGAAAGGGTAGTTTTCAGGTCATTAGCCTGGTTTCTCCTTTACCTTTGCAGGAGTGCTGGTGCCGGTGTTTTTTACGCGATAATTTAAGAACACCCTTGGCAAAAGTGGAAAAGGAGGTAATGGATCACCCGGATGCAGGGTAACCAATAGGGATATATTTTTCATGCTTAGGAAAAAATATTTCATGCGCATGAAAAGACCCGTTTCATGCCTAAGAAAAAATATTTCATGCGCATGAATGAACAGTTTCATGCTTAAGAAATTATAATTTCATGCCTAAGAAAATAAATTTCAAGCGCATCAAAAGCATGGTTTCATGCTTAGGGAAATAAAATTCATGCGCATGAAACGACCGGTTTGATGCGTATGAAAAATTTTACCAGGGGACTATCCTTTCACGCAAGCTATTAGAATTGTTGAATGGTATTATTTTAATGTGAGCGTTAGTGGATGGTATGGCCAGGAAAGCAGGCACTTAATTGCTGATCCGACAGGTTTTATACCACTGGTCACTTGGGGTTCGATTTGCTGAAGCATCATGCCTGAAACCAGTAGACTGGCAGTCACTACCGCGATACAACACAGCGTGACTACCAGTCCAGTCTCATTGCTTTACAGCCTTATTTCAAAAGAATAAGTTTTTTGACATTTTTAAAGTTGCCGCTTTGTAGTGTATAGAAATAAATTCCCGGATCAAGTCTTGATGCATTCCAGTTAATTTCATAACTACCCGGCATTTTGTTTTCATTTACCAGGGTTGCTACTTCGGTGCCGCTCAAATTAAAAACGGAAAGCCTTGTCATATACCCATTTGGGTTGGCTGATGTAAGGTCGGTTCCTATCTGGTACCTGATTTTCGTTGTTTGGCTGCAAGGGTTAGGGTAGTTCTGTGCCAACGAAAATCCCGATGATGTTACTTGTTCCGGTTCTGTTACTCCAGGCATGCTGCCCGGATCAGCTGACGAATTATGTCCCAGTTCAGTTTCAACGGGGCCGTTTTCCTGCCCGCTCATTCCTTTAGTATGGCCTATAGTAGTACCATCTTTGTGCTCAATATAGGTGACATTATAGGTTACACACCAGGTGTCGTGATCCAGGGCTCCTTCGTGTAGCCACCAGTTATTTATACCGGCACTGCGGTTA
>JBAXXB010000102.1:0-13143 GCA_037128115.1 Bacteroidota bacterium | reverse complement strand
CCTGATACCTATTTAAATTTTGGCAAAAGGTCTTTCATCATGTCCTTGTGCACCATGAAGTCCATCATTTTTAGTTTAACATAGTCTTCATGAAAGAAATAGTAGCCGAAATTTTTGTTTTTTTCAATTCCGCCGGTGCGGCTTCCTGCTCCTGAGTCTTTTACGAGGAACCAGGTAACGCCATCTTTTTCCATGTATCCAACCACATGCATGCCGTGGTCGTCAGTAGTAGTCTCGTTGCTGAAGCGAAACTGCCTTGCGTTTTCGTCGATGGCAGCCGAAGGGATGTCGAAGGAAGGAACTATGGCTGCATTGGCTTCGCGTGCCAGGAAACCGGCTTCGGAAACGTCGCCCCCGATTGCCAGGGTGTATCCTGCCTTGATAGCTTTTTTGAAGACACTCATAAAATCATCAAGAGGAATATTGTAATAGTCCGAATTATGCCACCAGTTATCAGGCACTTCATATTCCACCTGTTTCCAGTAAGGTTGCTGCATATAAGAAAGCACATCACAATAGTCATCGGGATTGAATTTGAGCACATTGCTCATGTATTCTTTCGGGGTCATTTCTTTGCCGTTGATGGTGACTTTAACCGGGGGCTCACCGATATAATATTTCAGTATGCTCTTGAAATTGCCCAGTATAGCGTCTTCATCCCAGATATTGTTTTTCTTCACAAAGTCGGCATAATTTTTCAGTTCTTCGAACATTTTGGCATGGGAGTGAAAGGTCTGACCCGCTTGCAACCCGGTGTAGGTATCCAGGGGGACAATCCCGTATTTGCGCCAGATTTTGGTAACTGCGTTACCTTCAGAGCCTTCGCCGAAGGTCATGTTGCCACGGGTTTTTACCCAGTTTTGGGCACGTTCGAGGTATTCGTAGTAAACAGTATAGATTTCCGAAAGGCGGACTTTCTGACCGGTGGTGCGATAAATTTCCGACTCTAGGTAGGAAGTGGTCGAAAAGGACCAGCAGGTATTGGTGTTACCCTGTGAAACCGGGTCATTGTGCCAGTATGTCTTGAACGCTTCTTTGGAAGTCGGGATGTTCAGGGAAGCAGCATCGGCTTTAAATGACTTTGATTGTTTAGGCATGACTTTTTGGGATTCAAATTCCTCAATGCCTTTCAGGATTGAATTCTGATAGTACCCGGGCTCGTATGTTTTAAAGATTCCCTTGTCCTTATTAATGGCCTGGGAGAACGTGGCTGAACACCATATTAGTGTTAAAAAAAGCAGGATTATTTTTTTCACGATGCTTGAAATTTAAAAAATTATTTAAAAGTTTCAGGTACTCATTTATTTGAAAATTGATACTGTATCAGCTGTAAAACAGGGGTTTATACGAACACTATATTGTTCCTTGCTGTTATTTTTTCACAATAATGGCAAAGCAGTTTCATCTGTTCCTTGTCAACAACTGTGAATCGGCTTGGGACATTTTCGACGTTGGTTATGCAATTGGGATTGAAACATTTTACTATACTCCTGATCTGGTCAGGAACTTCAACCTGCTTTTTTGTGACCACTTCGAAGTTCTTTATCTCAATAAAGGTAGCGGTTGGTGCTACCAATGCAATCTTATTTATTTCGTTGGCATCGAAATAGGTGTTACTTACTTTGATGATTCCTTTCTTACCATATTTCTGGCTGTCGAGGTTGTCGCCAAACAGAACCTGGTTCTTGTTGTTTTCCAGGTTAAGGATATGCAGAACTTTAAAGACATTATTGGCGGGAATATGATCGATTACAGTTCCGTTTTCTATGGCTGTAACATTCAGATGGCGTTGTTCTTTATTCATTTTTGTAAAATGTTTTCCTGGTTCCTGGTAACAGTTATTTAACACCTGCTATGGCTGCAAGCAAAGCCTGGCGCACATATACGCCGTTTTCGGCCTGTTTGAAATAGAAAGCCTGTGGTGTTTCATCTACATCTTCACTGATCTCGTTCACACGCGGTAGCGGGTGCAGTATTTTCATGTTGGGTTTGCAGTTGTGCAGCATGGCGCGGTCGAGCACATAGGAGTTCTTGACTTTTTCGTAATCGAGGGGGTCGCTGAAGCGTTCTTTCTGTATGCGCGTCATATAGATTATATCGGCGATGGGGATAACATCGCTGAGTTCGGTATACTGAGTGTAGGACAGGTTGTTGTTTTTAATGTCCATTTTCACAGAACTGGGCAGTTTTAATTCTTCGGGTGAAACCAGGTGGAAAGTGGCATTAAAATTGCACATGGCCTGCACGAGCGAATGAACGGTACGCCCGTATTTCAGGTCCCCGATAAAGGCAATGTTCAGGTTTTCGAGAGTCCCCTGGGTTTGCATGATACTGTACATATCAAGCAGGCATTGGGTGGGATGCTGGTTGGCGCCGTCGCCGGCATTGATCACGGGAACCGAAGATACTTCGCTGGCCCAGCGTGCGGCTCCTTCGCGGGGATGACGCATCACGATAATATCGGCATAGCCGCTTACCATGATAATAGTGTCTTTGAGAGACTCTCCTTTTTTAACACTGGTTGAACCGCTGTCGCTGAACCCGATAACCCTGGCACCCAATCGGTTGGCTGCAGTTTCGAAACTGAGGCGGGTACGAGTGGATGGTTCGAAAAATAGGGATGCCACCACATGATCATTGAGCAGTTTCTGGTTTGGATTTTTCTCGAAATCTGCCGCTATATCAAGGATTCGCAGGTATTCCTCTTTATTGAAGTCAGTAATCGAGACCAGGTTTTTATCTTTCATCGTATGCATGCGTTTTTCATTTGAGGTTATAAAATTACGAAATTACACGGCCGGGGGGTATGCTATTGTTAATACTTTATCATAAAAAAAGCGGCCGTCGCCGGCCGCTTTTCCTGTAAAGCAATGTTATTTAACGAGATTGTGTTTTTTAACAAACACTTCGAGGATTTCGCTCAGGTCGGGTTTGCCGATTTCCTGGAGGTCGTATCCTACAATAACGCAAGGTTTGTCAATTTTTACAATCCGGCGAAGATCAATAGGGGTAGCAATTACAATAGCATCGCAAGGCGTGTTTGCTATGGTAGCTTCAAGGTCGCGGACCTGCTCTTCTCCATAACCCATTGCAGGAAGTAATGTTCCTATATTAGGATAGATACGGAAAGTTTCAGCCAGTTTACCTACTGCAAACGGACGTGGGTCTACCAGTTCGGCAGCGCCAAATTTCTGGGCAGCAACGGTTCCTGCACCAATTTTCATTTCACCATGGGTGAGAGTTGGTCCGTCCTCGATAACCAGGACGCGTTTGCCACGGATCAGTTCAGGTTTGTCGACAGTTACCGGTGAAGCACCATCGATAACTAAAGCTTGTGGGTTGATCTTGGCGATATTGTTACGAACTATCTGGATGTTAGCTATGTCAGCAGTGTCAATTTTGTTGATTACGACAGCATCGGCAATACGGGCCATAACTTCACCAGGATAATATCCTACTTCAGCGCCCGGGCGATGTGGGTCGGCAACACACACGGTCAGGTCGGGTTTGTAGAACGGGAAGTCATTATTTCCGCCATCCCACAGAACAACATCGCAACCATCAGGATCTACCTCGGCAGCGCGGAGTATATCCAGGTAGTCAACACCTGCATAGATTACGTTTCCACGAACTACATGGGGTTCGTATTCTTCCATTTCTTCGATGGTGCATTTGTGCTTTTTAAGGTCCTCAACGGTGGCAAAACGCTGAACTCTCTGCTCGTTCAGGTCGCCGTAAGGCATTGGGTGACGTACAGCTACCACTTTCAGACCTTTGGCCATCAGTATTTCGATAATACGACGTGAAGTCTGGCTTTTGCCGCAACCTGTGCGGGTAGCGCCAACTGCAATAACCGGCTTGGTACTCTTGATCATGGTTTCGCCAGGGCCGAGGAGGATGAAATTAGCTCCGCAAGCATTAACCAAGGCACTGATATTCATAACGCGTGGGTATGGGACATCGCTGTAAGCGAAAACGCAATCAACCACATTCAATTCTTTGATCAGTTTTGGCAAATCCTGTTCAGCATAAATAGGGATTCCACCTGGGTAAAGATCAGCACCGGCCAGTTCTTTCGGATACTTACGGCCATCAATGTCAGGAATCTGGGCTGCTGTAAAAGCAACAACATTATATTCAGCTTTTCCCCTGAAAAATGTGTTGAAATTGTGAAAATCGCGCCCTGCTGCTCCGATAATAATTACGTTGCGTTGCATAAATGATTGTTTAAAGTTTAACAGTATGTTTTGATAAATTGAAATTCGCTTGGTGGCTGCAAAGATAAAGGTTTAAACTTGCTGGCAAAATTTTTTGAAAACTTCCTGAAGCCTTGCCTGTACTCACTTATAGCATGTATTTTTTCCAGATATGTTGCTGCTGCAAGCTTATAGAATTTTAATCTCGTATAAGTCAATGCCAATGCGGAATCCAACATGACGGTTTCCAAATTTGATGCATTAAAAGTTCCGTATCCCACCTAAAAAACGTACTTTTGCATCCATAAGATTTACCCTGATGATAGAGCAAATACTGACAGATAAAGTAATGGAAGCCGTTAAATCCCTGTACCAACTGGATGCAACGGCAGCGCAGGTTCAGTTGCAGAACACGCGTAAGGAATTTGATGGTGATATCACACTGGTCGTGTTCCCGTTTACCAGGGCTTCGCGCAAATCGCCCGAAACCACGGCTGCCGAAATCGGGGAATTCCTTAAGACGAATACTGCGGAAGTAGGAGATTTTAATGTAATCAAGGGATTTCTGAATCTTTCAATAAAAAAGGATTACTGGCTTTCATTTCTGAGCGGGAATTGCAATGCCGACCGGTTCGGATTCCTGGAGAAGGATGCAGAACAACCTATAATAGTCGAATATTCCTCTCCCAACACCAACAAACCCCTGCATCTCGGGCATATACGGAATAACCTGCTTGGCTTTTCGCTTTCGAGGATATTGCAGGCTGCCGGTAAAAATGTGGTGAAAGTGAACCTGGTGAACGACCGGGGGATTCATATCTGTAAAAGCATGCTTGCCTGGGAACGCTGGGGTAACGGCGAAACACCCGAGAGCAGTGGATTGAAGGGCGATCACCTGGTTGGGAAATATTATGTGATTTTCGATAAACAATATAAGGAACAGATAGCTGCCCTGGTTTCGGAAGGATACAATGCTGAAGACGCTGCTAAAAAAGCACCTTTGATTGTAGAGGCACAGCAAATCCTGCAAAAGTGGGAAGCCGGTGACGAAGAAACTATCAGTTTGTGGAAGAAAATGAATGGTTGGGTTTACGAAGGGTTTGCCGTTACATACAAGACTCTGGGTATTGAATTTGACAAAACCTATTACGAATCACAGACCTATCTTCTGGGTAAAGAATTAGTCGAAAAAGGTGTTCAACAGGGAGTTTATTCCCGTCGCGAAGATGGCTCAGTATGGATTGACTTGAGCGCTGAAGGCCTGGATGAGAAACTGCTGCTTCGTAGTGACGGCACTTCGGTTTATATGACCCAGGATATGGGCACTGCCATGCAGCGGTATGAGGAATTCAGCCCGGAACAACTTATATATGTGGTAGGTAATGAACAGGAATACCATTTCAATGTCTTAAAAGTGGTTCTGAAACACCTGGGATGCGCATGGGCCGGATCCATTTATCACCTTTCGTATGGCATGGTCGAACTGCCGGCCGGCAAGATGAAATCACGCGAAGGTACCGTTGTAGATGCCGACGACCTGATGCAGGAAATGTTCGACACATCGGAAGCTATGGCCCGTGAACTGGGTAAGATTGAAACTTTTGATGATACTGAGGCCCATAAATTATATCGTACCATTGGGCTTGGAGCCCTGAAGTATTTTATACTCAAGGTGGATCCTAAGAAAAACATGCTGTTTAACCCGGCTGAGTCCGTTGATTTTAACGGTAATACAGGGCCTTTTATTCAATATACTTATGCCCGTATTAAGTCGGTGCTGCGAAAAGCCGATGAGGCCGGGTTTGGAGTTTCGGCCGTGGATCTCAATTCAGTTGAACTGCTTCCCCAGGAAAAAGACCTTATCAGGAAGGTTCATGATTTCCCTGCAGTTGTGCTACTGGCTGCCGAAATGCACAGTCCCGCGGTGATTGCCAATTATGCATTTGAACTGGCCTCGGAATACAACCGCTTCTATCACGAACTTACCATACTGAAGGAAGATAACATGGCCAGCCGCGGGCTCCGTTTATGCCTGTCGCAGTTTACAGCCAAAGTGATTGCCAACTCGTTATGGCTTCTGGGTATCGAAGTGCCTGAGCGGATGTAATAGTGGTGAGCCTGCAAATCGATGCTATGTTAATCGTATAGGAGTGATTTTTCAATATAGGGGAGTATTTTGTCCGCACAGTATTTTTTAAATCTATGTTGGTCGACAATTAAAAATGATTAAGTGATAAGGTATTGTGATACATGGTTTTAATATCATTAATTGATAAAGTCCACACATTAGCTGGGTTAGGTTAACCAGTTTACTGCCATATCATCGTTAATTGCGATAAGTTAATAACTGAAAGTGCAATTGCTTCGTTTATCTGGCTTAACAACCTGGAAATCATTAAATTTTCGTGTTATCCCGGTAAGGGGATTTGTATTAATATTCAACATTTCAGGCCTAGTCTTTTACACATCTTACCGAGAAGCCGAAATCCTTTGGATAGCCATAGAGATGGCTGGCATGAAACCATCCCACACCGGGCTGATTGTAGCTCAGTTTGCGGTTAAATGCAAGATTGGTCATGTTGACATACTCGGTAGTGCTCCAGAAGTGCGTAGCTTTGCCTGCATCACTGAACAATCCCTTGTCGCTGCGGATACCTGCGGGAAGAGCTGAAAAACCGCTGCTATTGGTTCCATTTCCATTATTGTCCCATGCTTCCTTTGCTTTCATTTTAGTGCCTTCATTGGTCCCCCGCCAGCCCATAAGCCATGCCTCCTCGTAGCTCATGCCTAATTGCATTTCAAGCACAATCCATTCACCGTCGCTCGGCAGGTGCCAACAATCAGGGCATACTCCCTGAACCTGGCTCGGTGTCTTTTCGCTGCTTTGAGAACCATTCATGGCTGCCGCCCAGTTGTATAAAGCACCGTAAGTATACGGACGGGAAACAGAATCAGTATAATAACAATAAGCCTTATCGGAAAAGCCAAGATTGTCCCAGCTCACATTGTTCTCAATCAACGGTATTGCTTTTCCGTCAGGGAAATGCGTAGTTTTCAGGTTTTCGGCCATCCACCATTGGGTGCCTATCTTCACTGTCCTGTATGTGTTTCCGTCGTAATCATTAACTGTCCCGGTTTCCAATACACTGCTATCTTCCTTGAGGATGAGTACGTTGATTTTATGCGAAGTGTGGTTGCTGTTATTGTCAAAGGCCGTCACTTTAATTATATGGATGCCAGCAAAATTATCAGCAGTATTCCAAAGGTATTGGTATGGAATGCTATTGCTTTTGCCAACGTCAATGCTGTCGATATTTATTATTACTTCCGTAATACGGCCGTCGGCATCGGCTGCCTCAACAGATATTGAAACAATTTCTCCCAGGAGAATTTCTTTGCCATTTTTAGGGCTCGTTATTTGGCAAGTTGGCGAATTGCCCGAATCTTTTTCAGCCTTGTTACAGCTTTCAGCCAGCAAAACTATAATGCAGGTTATTAAAACAGCATAGAGTGGATTCGGAAATCCGGAGCTGCCAGTACACTTTCTCATTTGGCTGCTTTCAACTGATTATTTGGAAGAACTAAGTTACTGCAATTTTTTATACAATGTGTTTATATTCAGTGTTTTTACTGTCAATTATGCAATTCGTTAATTTTCAGGCAATGCTGCTTCCAGGTATTAGAGCCGGTTAGATTTCCCACATTTGTTAATTTGTACCAAATATTGAAGTTTCCTTGATTGAAATGCCCTGAAAATTGAAATTCCAGATGCAATCTCGTTAAGTATGAAATGTGGTTTTTTATGCAATAGAACTTCTTCGTCGCTAAAAGCGGCCCAGCGATGTTTGATTTATTAAAGACTGGTCTATTTTTCTTTGGCGTACAGATATTTGGCAATCCCCGGAACAAAAACCAAGGCAAATAGCCCTATTCCTATAACTAACAGTATGTTAGCTCCCGGCCAATGAACTATTTTGAGTAATATTCCTATTGAAGAGGCGGAAAATGATAGTGCGCCAGTAATAAACACTAATTTTCTCATCTTTAGCTAAATTAAAATTTCCCCAGTCGTTTGGCTATTTGGGTTTGCCCCGTTTTTGGAAGTGGTTTCCGGTCTCCACTTTTTATTTACATGCATTCTGAGTAAGAAATTGTTATTCTATTACTTTTTGTTCTTTAAGGTTATCGATTATTCTCATATGTAATCTGATCAAATCCCCAATGGTTGCTTTGTCCTCAACTGTCCGGCTGATCACTGAAATTAATTCAGAAGTTCTTTTTTTTGTGTCAGTGTGGTAAGCTAATGAGTAAATATTGAATTTTAGAAAATCATCAGTAATATCCTGAGTGAATATGCTTTTGGTTATTTCCGGATTATGACTCTTTATCAAATATTTTTGGTCAAAAAGTTCATTGCCTATTTCGACCTCCTTTTTGCCAAGTCGCTTTAAGATTTTCTCAACTGAATCTTCATATCCCAAAACCAATTCGTAATCAAACAGACTTGCGAAAGGAATTTCGAATTTCAGTGGTCTTGTATCTGATTCAGATAAGTTAATCACCCAATTTTTATAAGGGATTGAAATTTTTAGAATTTCCAATTCATTTCCTGAGTTGTGACTGATGGTAAAATTTCCTTTAAACTCATCACTAATCGCGGCCCATACATCACGCTTCAGGCTAACATCCAGATATCCTTTCGTCTGGGTCACAAAGGCTCGTTTTAAAAAATTATCATCTTTATTTTCGCTCATTTGATCTAAATTTTTCGTTATTAAATAGATTGGTTTAACAGCGCTTCAATAACAATGGCAAATGCTAAAAGACAGCTACAAGCTTCGTCAGATCAACCCACGGCTGTCTACATCACGTCTCTCATCTGAGTAATACATCCCTGATAACCAGCATAAATGGATGCACATACGACAGGATTTCAAATTTACAACAAACTCTGGTATTTTTTTAAGCCAATGCCTCTTAAAAAGAAATTTTTCATTTAGTCACTGTTTGAATTTCTTTTAAACACTTTGTAACTAATCAGTGCTTAGAGTTTAGAGTTTTTTTTGATTGTTGCTTAGATTGAGCATTTGCATAACCTATTGTCAGGAACAATGATAATGCGATTGACAAAATTTTGATTCTTCCATTTAATTTGATTTTAAATTTGTGTGGTGAAAAATTCCATACGAACACTTGGAAAATCTATAATCGAACCCAATTCTTTCATAGTTGGGTCTTGTTTCAATGTTTCAAACCAAGCGTCCATATTTTCTTTGTTGTCGAAACGCATATCCATTAGCCAAAATCCTTCTTTGTCTTTGCTTAACTCTCGACTAATAAAGCCTTTTTGAGATTTTATCAAGCCTTTACGAACTGATTTTTCTGCTTCGATAAATTGTTCGTCTGTGAAGCCTTGTTTTAGTTTGAATTTGGCAATTTCTATGTATTCCATTCTGTTATCTTTCTTTGATTTTCTTGTCTGTGCTTGTGTGAATGAAGCAAAAGAAAACAATATCAAAAAAAATATCACTAACTTTTTCATTGTATGGCATCTCGCTTTTGTATGACACCAACCAAGGTTTTGATAATGAAAATTTCCACGATTAAAAATGCCAAAGGCATTAAAATCATTGCTGAAATATTTCCAGTTGCTATCATTGTAATAATAGTTTGGATTTCAACTAAGGCTCTAATTATAGTTACAATGGTCATACTTTCAGCAACTCCTTTAGCGGCTACAATGGCAAGCCCTAAACCAATGGCAAGATTTCTTGCAGCAAATTCATAACTGGCAGTTTTCAGAATGGCATTTGTAAGGTCAAGACATGAACCGTCTTTGAAAAGTAAAGACATATCTAAATAACCCATAACGCCAAACAAAATGTTGAGCAGGGCTAAAGCGCCAACTACAATTCTCAGTCATTTTGGAACAATATCAATGTGTTTGCTCATTGGATTAAGACTTTAATTGTTTCATTGCTGTTCCCCAATCTTCTAAATGATGGACAGAAGTTAGTTTCCCATCAATTACGGTATGGAAATCAATTGACATAATTTTGAAAGATTTTGTGCCGTCAGTTGGTGTTCCCATAAAATCTCCGTTGGGTGTTCCGCTTACCAAACTGCGGACTACATATTTATTGCCATCGTTTGCCCTATCTTGTGGCTCCCATTTTAAATCCGGAATGAGTTTCCAAAAGAATTCAACTTGTCCGATTAAAGATGGTTTCCCTTTGCTATCCACCGAGCCGCTCGAAAGAAAATCGTCGGCTAATATTTCGGTTAAAACAGCTGTAGGTGTTGTTTCTGAGTTTACGGTTAATGCTTTCCTGTAAAATGCCGTTAAGGCGTCATGATTCTTGTCCATGTCTAAAAAATTTAAATGATTAATTATGGTGCAAAGATGTGATGGTTCCGAGTTTTGCACAATGGACAAATCAGCCTTTATATGGCACTTTTGGGAATGTTACTTTTTGAGGTTAGTTTCTCTAAATTCAACAGGTGTAGTTCCTGTATTTTTTTTGAAGTAACGAACGAAATAGGCTGGGTCTTCAAAGCCTAACTCTTGTCCGATTTGTTTGATAGATAAATTGGTATGAACTAAAAGTCGTTTGGTTTCTAACAAGATTCTGTCGGTAATAATTTCTTTGGGTGATTTGCCCAAAACCTTTGTAGTGGCTTGTTGTAATCGCTTTTCTGAAATACACATAATTTTAGTGTAATCATTTACACTTTTTAATTTGGTATAGTTTGTTTCCAATAAATCACGAAAAAGCAAAGTATAATCAAGGTCTGCACCTTTTTTTAATTCTGTAAAACCTTGCTTGCGTTTTTCTCTTTCGGCAAGAAGTAAAAAATTATGAAGTAGGTTTTTTAATATAATATGCTTTGAATTGTCGGCAGGCAAGTTCAATTCTTCGGTAATGCTAACGCAAATGTTGGTGTACTTTTCAAAATCAGTTTTATTAAATTTAATTATAGGCTTGTCTGCAAGGTCATTGAATAAAATACTACTTCTCAAAAACTTGGTGTCGGTTTCTGTGGTGCAAAAAAAGTCATCAGTAAAAATCAAGACCTGTCCTTCATATTTCAGCAGTAGATCAAACTGATGCACACGGTCTTTGTTAATAAATAGCAGAGAGTATGGCTGAATGTTAATTGGCTCAAAATCTACAAAATGTGTAGGTCGACAATTTTCAAACAGGAAAATGTGATAAAAATTTGTTCGATGTGGCGTAACTAAATGATCTTTACCAACTGTTGTCAAAGTCTGCAATGGAACTACTTCAATTTGAAGGTCAGCATTTCGTTTAAATTTCAGTTTTTTTATTTCGTCAGCCATTGTATAATTGATAGCACAAAGATAAGTTTTTGTTTGTCGGTTGATGTTTACTCGAACGCTGGTAGCATTACGCCTACTCCAATATATCCCGATAAAACTTATGGTTAGTCTATAGCATCTGGTTGGCTAACCCAACCATTTATAAATTACGCCTGATATAAATCTTTGACCTTTCTATAGTGTATTAACCATACTTCCATTCTATTTTATCAAATATAATCCTCACAACAAATATAAAAATTTATACTTCTGCTGTATACTAAGTTTAAATATTTTTACAAACAAATAACCCAAACATTTTCCGGATTATAGTGATTTTCAAACCATTTTTCATTTTTCACTTTTCATTCATTAATCGTACATCGTCAATCACTCATCACTCGTAACTTATAACTCAAATCTCCCCCTTCCCCAAGCGAACCCTTAACCTAATGGGGAAGGGAGGAGTTGAGATGCTTAGCTTAGGGAACTATTTGCTGAACAGGTTCGCTATAAGGTTGTATACCTTCCCTGGTAACAGCCGCTACCCTGAACCAATGTCTGGTTACCGAAGGCAGCCCGGTAATCTGGTAGTTGGTTTGTGTGCTTGCACCGCCAAACAACCAGCCTCCGTCAGCAGGTACGGCTTCACTGGCTGAATATTGCCAGATATACGAAGCTGCTCCTTCCAGCTTTTTACGTTTAAGCCATACGCTGCCCGGATTATCACCCATGCTTGCCACGAATTCGGGCAACTCGGCTGATACAGGCTGCTTGTTTAAGTGAAAGCCCGAGGAGATGATAATGGCTTCATCACCATCGGCCTTACGATCGACAAAACCGGCCAATTTGCGAAACAGGTTATTGAATTCGTCCTCATCCTTGTGCATAAGGGCCACCTGTTCGTGATCGCCACCCCGCGAAGCCATATAGTGGCCTTCGAGGCGGTTAATTAACTCGGTTAATACTGCATAAGCAACATCGGGCTCTTTAAAAATGTCGAGGTCGCTCATCATAGATACAACGGTACGGCCAAATGCTATTTTCTCGGCCACCGAAAACCGTTGAAAATCAAAAACTACTTTGTTTTTTTTCATACAAAACAGAATTAAAATTAAACTTCAAGGGTTAATGCGTTTGTATCCGGATTATGGGATATAATGGGTTTAAAGTGTATCTGGAAGGGCATATTGCATCTTATTTTGCATGGAAGTTCGTGAAAATGGACGTTGCTGGCTGGAAGATCGCACTCATTTTATTTGATTTGTGCTTTGGAATTATGGAATGAATAGCGGCATGCATTATACTGGTTTGATTGTATGGGGGAATAATGGTGTTAATCCGGCTATGGTAACTCGCAAATAGATTTAGTCAACTCGCTGATACAATTTGCTAACGCTCAAATACATTTTGTTAATTCCCAAATACTCTATGTTAATCGGCAAATCCATTTTGTTAATCCGCAATTATTCTTTGTCAATCTGCAAATAGTCATTGTTAACCTACAAACACAATTTGTTGACTCGCATATATAATATATTAACTTACAAAGAAACATTGTGATGCTACACCGGGAGTGTTCACAGAACTGTGTCTGCCTTATATTTTCTTGGAGAAGATTTACAC
>JBAXXB010000101.1:0-13257 GCA_037128115.1 Bacteroidota bacterium | reverse complement strand
TGAGCCAGCAACAAAGGTATCTGCACCCGCTTTGGCAACTTCTGCAATGTTGTCAACTTTGATTCCACCATCAACTTCAAGCCGAATGTGACGGCCGGTCTCTGCTTGGTAGTGGTCTATCCTACCGCGGGAACGACAAGGCCGTTACCGGGCTTCCTGCTCCGCTTGGCACAGGCAACCAGATTTGTACTTACTGGTCGGCCGACAAGGGAGCTACCTTTACCGGCAAAGTAGCACTGGCAGTTACGGGCAGCAATTTCCGTTATCCGTCGGGCGTAATTTACAACCCTACAGGCAATACCGATATCAGCACGGCTTATTCGGTGGTTGCAGGCCCGCAGACCGTAACTGCCTGGGACAATACCTTCCTGAGCAGCGTGCAGTATAACGGTAACAATTTCGATGTGCACCAACCGGCTACTAGTACCTATAAAGAACTGGTACGCAACGGCATGTGTGTAGGCACCGACGGAAATGTGCACATTGCTTCCATGAAATATGCCACCGATTACAAAACGGCAATCGGCATGGTATACAATGGAGTTTTCAACTCCAATACCTTTGGTTTTGATTGGGCCCCGGTTGATGTAACGCTTCCGTTCAACGTAGCCCCCGATGCCACGCTCGATGCTTTTTTTGGTTCGGCCAACATGGCCTGGAGCAAGGATGGCAGCATAGGATACCTGATGTACAGGGGCGTTGATTCGCGCGCTACCGGTAATAAAAGTATGGCACCAATCCTGTTCAAATCAGTGGATAAGGGATTAACCTGGCAACTCCAGGATTACTTCGATTACAGCGTATTCCCGGTACTTGCCGAGCATATCTGGCCTACTTTAGCTAACCCGGCCTTGTATGTTCCGTATTTTTCGGAAGCCGACCTTGTAGTTGATGCTGCAGGCAACCCGCATATTATGGCGCTATGCCAGGGACAGTATTCCCAGCATCCCGATTCATTGGGATATACCTTCAAATACGAAAACGGGAATGTATTCGAATTCTCGTTCGAACATGGACAATGGTTCTGCCACTATGTAGCTCACAATCGTACCAGGGATGTGGCTGCCGCCGATTCGCCTTACATTGCCGCAACAGGTAACGTAGGTTGGAATATGAGGCTGCAGGCTTCGGTTACCGACGACGGCAGCAAGGTTTTTGCCCTCTGGACCGATACCGACTGGGCTTTCTGGGGCATGACCGATTCGCTGAACCTCTACCCCGATGTTATGGCATGGTCAAGGGATGTGAACACCAACTGGGAAACGGCTGTTAAAAATATAACCTACCTGCAGGAGGGAATGGGTGAATCGCATTTTTTGTTCGTTTCGCCCGTGGCCATGGATAACGCAGGTGTGTATGATGTTCCTATCAGTATATCGGATATCAATACCAGTTCACTGAATGCCGACGAACCCATTGCACACTATTACCTGCAAGGTGTAACATTTGTAGAAGCCGATTATTTCTATAACGATATCGCGAAATCACCACCGGCTAAGCGGCTGAGTGTGGACAATTACCCCAACCCGTTTACAGGCATAACCAAAATCGATTTCAATCTCGACAATACAGCCCCTGTAAGCCTGGTAGTTAATTCACTCACTGGTCAGCAGGTGAGCAGCGTAAATTATGGTTCCATGAGCACAGGTTCGCACACGCTTACTTTCGATGCAACAGGCCTGGCAGGCGGAATTTATTTCTACACCCTGACCATAGGCGATCAGAAAGCAACAGGTAAAATGGTGATCAAATAAACGTTTTCAAAACAACAATGCTATGAAAGGGCTGCTTTTTTATAAAGGCAGCCCTTTTTCCAATCCTTTGTGAGATGCCCGTCCACGCACCGTTAGATTCCTGGCACCGTAAGATGTTCTTCGCCGCACGGAAGATGTTTTTCGCCACACGGAAGATGTGCTTCGCCGCACGGAAGATGTTCTTCGCCACACGGAAGATATTCTTCGCCACACGGAAGATGTTCTTCGCCGGGCGGAAGATGTTTTACGAGCTCGTAAAACATCTTCCCGTCGCCGTATCGAAGAGTCCCTGCAAGAGTAAACTGCATCCCGCCACCTTAACTTTGCTTCCCAACCATGGCAAAATGCATCCCGCCGCAGTAACTTTGCTTCCCAAATAGGTCAAACTGCTTCCTGCTCAGTTTATGAAGCCTGCCGGTATGCCAGGATGCTTCCGTCGCAAGGGCTGATGTATCCATAGTCATATTGTTTTTATTACTTTTGCAGGCATGAGAAGCCAGGACGGGAAATTAAAGCATATACTTCAGAAATACTGGGTCACCTGGCTGCTGATCTGCGGGCTCACCGTATTGATCTATTCCGGAACACTTTCGTACGGTATGCTTGCCAATTTCGACGATGATGCCTACTTCGGGGATACCCGAATCCAGGATTTGAATGCAGCGAATACAGGAGCTTACTTTACGGATTATTACCTGGGCATGTACCAGCCCATACCGGTATTGAGTTTCGCCCTGGTGAACCATATTTCTCCCGATTCGATGTGGTCCCAGCGGGTTCTCAACCTGCTGCTACATTGCCTCAATATACTGCTGGTGTTACTGATCACCAGGAAACTAACCGGCAATATATATATTGGGGCACTTACTGCCCTCTTTTTCGCCATACATCCCATGCATGTCGAATCAGTCACCTGGCTGTCGACCCGGAGCAACCTTCTGTATTCCGCCTTTTACCTGGGGGCGGTCTTAACTTATATCAACCGCAAGGACGAGCATAAGCTGCTGAATTGGTGCATAGTGATTTTGTTTTTCACACTTTCGCTTTTAAGTAAAGTAACGGCGGCCACTTTGCCTGCAGTGCTCCTTTTAACAGGATGGTACCAGGGCCGGAAATTTAAACTTTCCATGCTCCTGCCTAACGCATTGCTTTTTATACTCTCCGGTATTTTTATCTGGATAGGGGTGCAGGCCTCTGCCGCCTTCGGGCATATTACCGATATGGGGCAATCCTATACATTTACGGAGAGAGTAATTTTAGTTCTGCATGCCCAGGGACTGTACCTGGCCAAATTCCTGTTCCCTTTAAACCTGTCGGCTATATACTTGTTCCCCTTCAAAGAGAGCGGGTCTTTGCCTGTTTCGTATCTTATTTCAGCCGTTCTGGCACTTGCAGCTATCGCTGTAATGCTTTGGGCAGGATGGAAATGGCGCAGGATGGACGAAGGAAAGGCTGTATTATTTGGAGTGTTGTTTTACCTCATCACAATCAGCATCGTGATGCCACTCAAATGGTCGAGGACAGTTATTATAGCCGAACGGTACACGTACCTGCCCTATATAGGCCTCACGGCAGCACTGCTGGTTGTTCTGTTCAGTGTATGGAAGAAGTATGGTAAGACTGGCAAGGTGTTGCTAGTGGCTATGCTGGTGCTCACAGCGGTTTTATTTTCGTTACAGTCGTCCAGGCGGAACAAGGCCTGGGAAAACCCGGCTACCCTGTTTACGGATGTGATTGAGAACAAGCAGGGCAAGGCAGAAGTGTCGATGGGCTATTACAACCGGGGTAATGAATACCTGAGGTTAAAGAATGCCGGCGCTGCTATATCGGATTATTCATCGGCTATCGAAATCTATCCCACCTACAGGGAAGCCTTTTACAACCGGGGGCTGGTTTATTACCTTAGCGGGAACAACGATGCCGCTATAGCTGATTTTACGCGCGCGATTGCGCTTAAGGATGACTTCGTTGATGCCTTTATCAACCGGGCCGCAGCCTACCGCAATACCGGGATGTATGAACTGGCTTTGAATGACCTCGACTGGGCTATTTCCATCCATCCCAGCGCCCTGGCATACCTGAGCAGGGGAGTGTTATTCTATTCAAACTTCAATAATCCCGAAAAAGCCTGCCAGGATTGGAATGTCTCGGCCCAAATGGGTTCGGACCAGGCTAAACAATTGCTGCAGCAATATTGCAGAGTGCAATAAAATTTCCTGGGATTTCAGTGTTTGATACGTTCGATTTGGGCACCATATTATATATTTTCGATGAGTTAACCCCGTTCCAGATGAGATTGTTCCCCTGATCTGCCAAAAAAGAATTAATTTTGAAATATTTCCGGTACTTTCAGGATTGGCCTCAACGACTGAGGTTTAATCGACCAGGAGAACAATAAACCACTTTCAGGAATCAACCTTCAGGATTATGCAAAACGGGAAAAATATTTTAATGTTACTGTTATCTGTCGTGGTATTGGTTGCAGGCTGCAAAAAAAGCAGCACTACCGAGCCGGTTACCAAAGCCAATATAATTGGTACTGTTTACCTGTACGACGATGGAACCAATCTCCTGCCCGGGGATGGAATGATAGTAAACATTGATGGCAGCAGCCCGCTGATCTCGGCGGTTACCGGGGCCGATGGATCATTTGTCCTGGCGGATGTCCCTTTCGGAACATATACCCTTAGCTTTTCCAAAACTGGTTATGGAACCTTTAAAAGGCTGGCTTTGGTGCATTCCGATATGGGTGGCAGCACCATTGTTAACCCTTCGCCTTCGCTGGGGCAATACTCCACAACAACCATCACCGGTTTAACAAGCGTACCGTCCACAAATATGGCCACACTCTCCATAACCACGCTCCCGGCGCCAACGAGCCAGGTTCCCCGCTATGTAAGGGTGTTTTTCAGTAAAAGTGCCGCTGTGAGTTTCTACAGCTATTTAAAATATACAATCGTATACAAGCAGATGAGCAATCCTGCGAATTTAGACCTGCATATCAAAACCCTGAATGAAATGGGCTTTTCTTCGGGCGATACCGTATATGCACGGGCTTATGGCGATTCGTTCTGGAGCAATGATTACGATAACCTGCTTTCAGGCAAAAGAGAATTCCCTGATTTGAATAGCACAACGGTACCAGCGGTTTCATTTGTGGTTCCTTAATAGAAAGGGACTTTTCCCTTAGTGAATCTTCCCAAATAACTTCCCCGAAATGAAATTGAATTTTCGCATTAAAATCAGTAACATTCCTGATAAATAGAGCTAATGCACATTCCTCTAATTTTACGGCCTACGGGACAGTCCCTAAGGGACTGAATATTGGTGGAATAATTAGTGTCTTGTTGTTTTAAGTCCCGCAGGCCGTAATATGTTTTTTGTATGAGGTGTGTCAATTTCATTCGCATAATTAATTTGAATTGGAGAAGTTATTTTAACATCTACACTATTGAAACCTGAATAAATTAAAGGTCATTTATTCCTTTATGGTTTTCATCGTTGAACAACTTGTATTTCTATATTTATGATTATCAGTCCATCCGGGTTCGCTTACCTGCCAGGACCATACTGTATATCGTATAAAAAAAGTTTCACTGGAGAACGAAAAGTAATTATTTCCCCAAAATTATTTCCATTCAGCTATAGATTAACGTATATTTACATGATCGTAACTTATTTTCAAAATGGAGAAAATAATCAAACGACTGATCTCCCCCGATGAGCTCAATGAGGATTGGGACAAACTGGCAAACTGCTACTTCCAGAAAAAAGAATTCCTGGCTCACCTTCATGCGTTTAATCCCTGTTCCCAACGGTATTATGAACTCTATTGCAATACTATACTGGTAGCCGCTACGGTCGTTTATACGCTCAGGATCAATATTTTTACCTTCGCCAATATTCCGAGTCCTCTCAGCCTGCAGGTCATCGGATTGCCGGTTTCCGTGGCAAGTCCTCCCATTATAGGTGATTCCTCTGAATTTGAATATTTTTTGGCGGAACTCATTAAATCTGAACCCGGGATCATACTGGGGATTAATTTCCTGGAGGATTATCTTCAGGGTAAAGTCCTGAATTTACGAACCCTGCCGACCATTACCCTGGAACAGAAAAGCGAAAGCATAGCGACCTATGAGAACTCACTAAGGCATGCATACCGGAGGCGGATTCATAAAATCAGGGAAAAATTCACTGACGTTTCTTCCGTAACAACTTCATGCTCCTTTTTTAGTGATGAACATTACGCACTGTACCTTGAAATCATACGGCATACCACAACCAAACTCGAAACGCTGAGTCTTGATTCCTTCAAATTCCTGCCTTCCAATTTCCTTCTTACTACTTACACTGTCAGCGGGAAAATACTTTGCTGGAATATAGTCTGTATGGATGAAAATGTTTTGTTTTTCTACTTCGGAGGGATGGACTACTCACTACGCGACCTTTACCAGGCTTATAATAATAACCTGCTCGGTATTCTCGAAACTGCCATCGGGCTGAAATACAGTATGGTGGATTTCGGGCAGACGGCCGAAATAGCAAAGACCCGGCTGGGCGGGAAGTTAAGCGAAAGAAGAATGTTTTTATATCATAGGAATTCTCTTGTACTTGGTTTGCTAAAACTTTCGCGGAAGCTGATTTCTTATTCAACTATTACTGAAAATAGCCATGTGTTTAGTGTAAAAACGGATTAAAGATAATTATTGACCCTGTGAAAGTATTGTTTGTACGGCCAAAACCATCTCCTGATACCATTGGATTACAGCATCTTATGGTTGTTGAACCCCTGGAGCTGGAAATATTGGCAACCCTCATCAGTTCAAGGCATGAGGTGAGAATTGTAGACATGATCCTCGAGAAAAGAAATTTGAGTAATTTCATTCTCGACTTTACTCCCGATGTTTTGTGCATAACCGGGTACATTACCCATATCCCGGTAATGGTAGAGTATTGCCGGGAAGCAAAAAAGATTAGCACACAGATTATTACCGTTGTAGGGGGCGTGCATATTGAAAAATTCCCCGAAGATATCGATCATGAGTCGGTTGATTACCGCGTAGTCAGGAATGCAACCAGCACCTTTCCCCGACTCCTGGATTTCATTGTCGGCAAAACTGAGTTTCCTGCCGGGGTATTGAGAACCCACCAGATGTTTTTCGAATCGGACACTCCTGCCTATGATTTCTATTGCCCCTTACCGGATCGCTCCCTGACTGAAAAGTACCGGAAAAAATATTTCTATGTTTTTCACGACAAAGTCGCATTGATCAAAACTTCATTTGGCTGCCCTTACCAGTGTAAGTTTTGTTTCTGCCGTATCATAACCGGAAACAGGTATTATGCCCGCCCCCTGGATGAAGTCATGCAGGAATTATCTTCCATTCGGGAAAAGGAAATTTATATAGTGGATGACGATTTCCTGGTGAGCGTTGCCCGTATTAAGGAATTTATCCACCTTTTAAAAGAAAGGGAAATCCGAAAAAAATACCTGGTATACGGCAGGGCTGACTTTATAGCTGCCCATCCTGATTTGATAAAAGAATTCAAGGAAGTCGGGCTCAGGACAGTCATTGTTGGGCTGGAATCCTTCGAAGATATTGAACTTTATGCTTTTAACAAGCAGACTACAAGTAATATGAATCAACAGGCCATGGCTGTATTGAATAAGTATAAAGTCGATTGTTATGCTGCCGTTATTGTTTCGCCTTCCTGGAGCCTTGCTGATTTCCGAAAAGCAGGTGATATCATGCTGAGCCTTGGAATAAAGTTTGTAAACCTTCAGCCGCTAACACCTTTAAAAGGCACGGGGCTCGAAATTGCGGAAGAATCCCTTGTAATCGACAGGAACGACTATGCAAAATGGGACCTTGCCCATGTTGCCATACGACCTGAAATGATGAGCCTTGAAGACTTTTACACCTGCATTCTGAAACTATACCTGCGCATCCTGCTTCACCCCGGGAACCTGGCCAGCAACCTGAAATACCCCCTGCATATGCAATGGAAAATGGCCATAGGCATGATTAAGGTTAGCAGGCAATATAAAAACAGGATTAAAGAAATAAACGGTCATGCTTAAAGTACTTCTGATACAGTCGACCCAATATAGCGCCAACGGCAGGAAACTCTGCAAACAGCAGAAGATTTACCTCCCGGGCCTGGCTTTTCCTTTGCTGGCATCCTTCGTTCCTTCAAACTGGCAGCTCGAAATTGCCATTGAAGTAGTGGATGATATAAATTTTGAGTCCGACGCCGACATTATAGGTATTGGCGCTATGGGGCATGCAATTTTCAGGGCCATTGATATTGCAAAGGAGTTCAGGAAAAGGGGAAAGACCGTTTTTATGGGCGGCTATATGCCCTCGCTGATTCCCTGGTTTGTAGATGAATATTGTGATGGGGTGATCATTGGCGATGCGGAGATCTCATTTCCATTGTTGCTGAACGACTTTGAAACTACCGGCAGGATCAGCAAAAGGTACCAAAATCCCTTAACCAGCCTGGAAGGCCTTCCCCTTCCCAAATATGAACTTCTGCTGGATAAAAAAACAGGCTTTATGTTGCCGGTCCAGGCGGGTAGGGGATGTCCTCATCAATGCAGTTATTGTTCTATTGCGTGTATTTATAAAGGGCGTTATATGGCAAGGCCCGTCAACGAAGTGATACGCGATATCCTGAAAATTAAAGAACTTGGATTCAGGTATTTTTACCTGCTTGATGACAACATTATCGGGAACCCCCGCTTCTTTGAAGAATTATGTCAACGCATACAGCCCCTGAAAATGAAATGGGCCAGCCAGTGTGCCATCGACCTGGCCCGTAATCCGCGGCTACTGAAACTGGCAGCTGATTCAGGCTGTAATATCATGAGCCTGGGTATCGAAAGCATTACACAGGAAGGCCTGGATAGGCTGAACAAGACCTGGGTGCGTACTTCGGAACATGAACTATTGCTGGATAAAATTTCAAAGGCGGGCATCATCCCCGCTACCGAGATGATGCTTGGCACCGACAGCGACACGGTGGAATCCATCAGGAATACCTTTGATTTCGTAATGAGAACAAAGATCCCAATTCCTAAATTTTATATACTGACCCCCATGCCCGGATCGGTATTATACGAAGAATACAAGGCGAAAGGGCGGCTGCTTCATGAAGATTATAATTATTACACGGCCACTAACTGTGTGCATTCGCCTGCCAAACTGAGCCCGGAAGAACTTGATCGTATGTACTGGTGGTTATACCGGGAAGTATACTCCCTGCCTAATATCCTGAAGAGAACCCTGTTAAACAGGAATTTCTTCTTGCGCCCATTGCCCTACCTGTTTGCATTTATTGTAAACCTGAATTACCGTCGATCTATAAAGAACGGCGATGCACCAAATATATTCTGAACAGCCTGGTGACTGAAACTGCTCTTGTTATACATTGCAAAGTTAACCTGATAATTATTTTGAACCAAATAGGCACAACAGGACACTCTAAATAGAAAGAAAATGAAAATGTCATTAATTCATATGCACAGAAAAAATAGGCATATGGGGATTCGGAAAATTTGAAAATCAACATTAATATTGTAAACAGCATTCCTCTTGTGGCCTGCTGTGCCTGGTGTAGTTTGAATTCTATTATAGTAAAAAAATAGTACTAAATAAATATACAGATATGGAGATCAGGATTATAGAAGCCGGGACAGTAAAGGAAATGAACCAGTTTATTGATTTCCCAAAGGAACTATACCATACGGATGAGAATTTTATTTTCGAACCTATCGCCATGCAAAAGGAGTTCCTGTCAAAAAAGAACCCGTTTTTCAGGCATTCGGAGGCTACCTGCTTCCTGGCCAAATCAGGCGAAAGGGTTGTTGGAAGAGTGGCAGTTATCGACAACACGGTTCACAATGCTGTTTACAGGGAAATGACCGGTTTCTTCGGCTTGTTCGAATCAATTGAAAATTATGAAGTTACAAGGTTATTGCTAGATAAGGTAGTGGAAAAATGCAGGGAAAAAGGCTTTCGGCGGATTATAGGGCCCACCAACCTTACAACCAACGATTCCTGCGGGCTTCTTATTTCAGGATTTGATTCACCCCCGGTGGTCATGATGCCTTACAACAAGGATTATTACGACAGCTACCTCCAAAAATACGGATTTAAAAAAGAAATGGATTTATCGTCGTATTATATTGGTGACCAGGTTTTAACCTCCGAACTCATTCGAAGATTAGCCATCCAGATCAGCGACAAACTTTCAGCTTCAGGTATTTCGGTACGGACTATTAATTATAAAAAGCTGGAACAGGAGGTAGTCCAAATGCGTGAAGTGTATAATGAATCGAACCGGGATAACTGGGGATTTATTCCCCTGTCGGAAACTGAGTTTAATCATACCGCCAGGCAATTCAGGCAGTTTGTTGCAGAGAAACTGATACTGATTGTTGAAAAAGACAGGCGGCAGATCGGTTTTATTGTGGCTCTCCCCGATATAAACCAGGTTTTCGGTCATATGCGTTCGGGAAAACTGTTCCCTCTCGGGTTTGTTAAATTTTTATTGTATAAGCGGAAAATCAACAATTCCAGGATACTGATACTGGGTGTGCTGGATGCATACCGGAACCTGGGAATAGATTTGCTGCTGTACAAGAAGATACAGGAGAACCTGGCAAGTGAAGGTATTTTTCATGGTGAAGCCTGTTATGTGATGGAAAATAACCTGAAGATGAACTCAATAATGAGGAAAATAGGCGGACAGGTCATAAAAAAATACAGGATCTACAGTTTTAACACGTAAGCCGCAACGTTTTCAGGAAATGTTGATGGCTTTCGGCAGAAGCCTGCCAGAATCCCTGGCCGGGAGTAGCCTCTAATCGTTCCCGTGGTTTATTCCCTTATGGTGACAGAACCTTCCTGAATTAAGGCCGGGTAAACCAAAATGTACCCAAGGAGTTACATGATTTTTTATTCCGGGTTGCGGCAGCAGCTATACTGTTGAAAAGATTTTAGTCATAATTGCCTAAAACACTAAATTATTTTATATATTTGTGTATGTGCATGTTGTGCTTGTTTTACTCACCGCAACCGGGTAAATACTATACTGAAATCAGAATATATTTATTCCCCTGGTGTTCTATTGTTCGCCTATAGATACTCCTCACAGTAACCCACTTTAATCTTAATCTCGTCCAACTTTATACATTTCGGAGTCAACAGGAGAGTAATATCTCGGGTTTACAGTATTCTAGTTATCAGCGTAACATAACCGATTGCCTGTGTTTTCCTGGCCAGGTATGTTTATCATATGCGTGGGCAGGAATTAACAAAGACATGATTTTTAAGATTACTACGACGCATACCAGCAACCACTTTCTATGACCCGGTTATCCGGTATTTGGGTTAAAAGGATAATGACGCAACGAAACACACTAAATCATTGTACTATGAGAAAGTTAATCTTTATTATTCTTGGGCTGTGTCCCGGATTTTTAAGCCTTGCAACCCCGGTTACTCTCAGTGAAGCCCGTTTGATAGCCGACAACTATTTTAGTCATTACAGCGGAAAGCCCATTTTAACACCTGCCGCTGGTTTTAGTGTACAGTACCGGGGTACCACGGTTTACCATGTGTTAAATTACCTGGGTGGTGGATTTGTTGTTGTAGCAGCTGACGATGCTGTGATCCCGGTTCTGGCTGAATCAAGCGAAAGCTTCATAGAGCAAAATATTAGCAACCCTTCCACGAAGTATTGGTTCGAATGTTACAGTAAGGAAATTGAAGATATTATTAAGGCAGGAGCGGATAATTCAATTACCCTTCAGCAATGGAACCGCATCCGCAATAATGAGTTTGACCGGGCGACCTCCGATGTGGGCCCCTTGCTCACGACCAGCTGGGACCAGGGACAATGGTACAATGCTTTTTGTCCCTCTGATGCGGCAGGCCCGGGGGGACATGTATGGGCAGGTTGTGTTGCCGCGGCCATGGGGCAGATTATGAAGTACTATAATTTTCCCTCTCAGGGTGTTATGTCGCATTCGTACGAAAGTGTGATCTATGGCACTCAATCGGCCAATTTTGCTGATTCTGTTTATAACTGGGATCGCATGGGCAATTCTGCAAGCAGTTCTGCTTACATGGATATTGCCTCCCTGCTCTACCAGGTGGGCGTTTCGGTTGACATGAATTATAATATGACCGGTTCAGGGGCATATGATGCTAAGATTCCCTGGGCACTTTCCACTTATTTCAACTATGATCCCTCCGATATGGGTATGGAACTTAAATCGGACTATACCGAAACAGAATGGAAGGAGCTTATTAAGGCTGAATTAAATGCTTTACACCCGGTTTTTTATTCGGGTGATGACTTAACGCTAGGCGGACATGCCTGGGTCTGCGACGGCTGGAACTGGGGTAGCGATATGTTCCATATGAACTGGGGATGGTCGGGCCTTTCGGATGGCTGGTATTTTATCGGTTCACTCAATACTTTTAATGGCAGGTATAATACTAACCATGCCATTGTGAAAGGGATCAAACCCGGAAATCCTGACCTCGTCATCCGCATTACCAACCTGCATCCCGGCCAGTTAATCGCGTATGGACAAGAGGTCGGTATCGACTGTTCCGTGATCAGGGGAGCAGCCGGCACCATACATCTCTATGTTGACAATAACCTGGTTTATACGACCACCCAAACGGGCTTTACTTATGGCTTCAAAACAACTGATTATGCCTTGGGTAGTCATACCATTAAAGTTGAAGCCATTAATGCAACCGACACTGCATACCATGAAGTGACAATCAGGAACAGTTACTGGGTATCCCAGGCATCGGCATTCCCAGTCGTATCCCGAGGTGTAGGTTATCTGCATGTGGTTGACTCCCTGGTGGCATGGGGCACTGCTTATGATGGGGCTAATACTTCAAACTGTATACAGGAGTTCACACGAACCTCGAACGGAGGTCAAACGTGGATACCCGGGACTATTCCCGCTTGCGCCGGCTTGGTTCCGTCCATGATCTTTGCACTCAATGCCGATACAGCTTATTGCCCCATGTACAAACTTACCGGAAGCAACCCACAGGGGATTTATGTAAGCTTTGACGGGGGTATTGGTTGGTCGCGACAGCAGAGTGCGTCGTTCAGTAATTCTGCATCCTTCCCGAATGTGGTCCATTTCTTCAACCGGAACGAAGGTTTCTGCATGGGTGATCCTGCGAATGGTGAATTCGAAATTTATACGAGTATGGATGGTGGAAATAACTGGATCCCGGTTGCAGCCGACAGCATTCCCGATCCCATCCCCGACGAATATGGGGTGACTGGTTATTACTCGGCCAAAGGTGAATATGCATGGTTTGGTACCAGTAAGGGCAGGGTATACCGTACCCGGGATAAAGGTCATAACTGGGAAGTTAGTACAACTACTTTGGGTGGGAAGTTTGTGGATGTTGAGTTTGCCGATTCGCTTCATGGCCTGGCGCAGGACCGGAACCAG
>JBAXXB010000100.1:0-13393 GCA_037128115.1 Bacteroidota bacterium | reverse complement strand
TCCCTGTAGGTTTGGTTACCATCTTTTATAACCCGGATCAGGGGCTTTTTAAGCCTGTCGGGATCGGAAAACATACCTACCCCGCCTGTGCCGCGCGGGCAAAGCCTGCCGTTGCACTGGGGATCGTCAGCATTACCCGTGATCTTCTGAATTTTCCCGTCATCCGATACATGCGCCCAAGCGGCACATTTCCAGAAACAGACTTCACAATAGGTGGGTACCAGGCGGAATTTTTCCGCTTCGCTCCCGCTGTCGTGACTAAATAAAGGTGAACCCAACACCATCCGGGCTGAACCCGCCGTGATGGCAGTCGCCCCGAGGCCTATGGCCGAAATTTTAATAAAATCTCTCCTTGTTCTCATGTGATTTTATTCTTTTAGCAATCAATCACTTACAATAAAAAGCTTAGATCAACTGTTTACTGGAAACAAAAGTATATTAAAGTTATATACATACAAAAAGTTATAGATATATGGCTTTTATACTATTAACCTGATAATGTGATAGTTGTAAATTTCTAATTAGGCGACAAAAGCCAACAATCAGCCTATAAAACTGATTTACTGTTACTTACAATCTTCTTTAGACTGTATATAAATACAAATCAAATTACGTATATTGCTGACTATATGTGTTTTACGATTAAATATATGTTGTCAATAATAAAGTTGTCCCGGATCATAAAATATTATGATTTAGATGTTGCCTGGTAGACATAAGGCTTCATTTTCGCTCAAAATTTGTTTATATGGCCGTGAAAGGTGGGTGTTTTCATTTTTTCATATTTTCAGTTTCTTAATTTATTCCTTACCTTTGCGCTTCGAACTTTCAAATTCTAACTATATGCAAAACATTGATACTTATAACTTTGCAGGGAAACGTGCCCTCGTCAGGGTTGACTTTAACGTTCCACTCGACGACAACCAGAAAATAACCGATGCTACCCGCATTGATGCTGCTTTGCCTACAATCCGTAAAATCCTTGCCGGCGGCGGATCGGCTATACTGTGTTCGCACCTGGGCCGGCCAAAGAAAATCGGCGAGCCTAAACTTTCGCTCCGGCATCTCGTTCCTTACCTGGAACAGGTCCTGGGCATTACTGTTAAATTTGCCGATGACTGCATGGGTGCTTCAGCTGCTGAACTTTCGGCAAACCTGAAACCCGGCGAAGTGCTCCTTCTCGAGAACCTCCGCTACTACGAGGAAGAAGAAGGAAAAGCCCGCTTACCTGAGACTGCTACCGACGAAGAAAAAGCCGCCGCTAAAATCCGCGTGAAAGCAGCACAGAAAGAATTTACTAAAAAACTGGCTGGTTATGCCGACTGCTATGTAAACGACGCATACGGAACTGCGCATCGTGCCCATGCCTCCACTGCCCTGGTTGCCGGTTATTTCCCAAATGATAAGATGTTTGGTTACCTTATGAATAACGAGGTAAGCAATATTACTAAAGTTCTGCACGAAGCCCAACACCCTTTTACAGCCGTCCTGGGCGGAGCCAAAGTTTCGAGTAAGATAGAGATCATCAACAACCTGCTCAGCAAGGTGGATAACCTGATTATAGGGGGAGGTATGATGTTCACTTTCATTAAAGCCCGCGGTGGTAAAATTGGTGGTTCACTGGTCGAAAACGAATACATCGACCTTGCACGAAACATCATGGAAGGCGCTGAAAAACTGGGTGTTAATATTATAATTCCTACCGATGCAGTTGCCGCGAATGCTTTTGCCGACGACGCCGAACGCCAGATCTGCAAATCCGATGAAATTCCTGACGGTTGGCTTGGACTGGATATAGGCCCTGAAAGCATCAAGACCCTCAGCGAAGTTCTGGTAAACTCCAAAACCATACTTTGGAATGGTCCTATGGGTGTTTTCGAAATGTGTAATTTCCAGAAAGGCACCAAGGAAATAGCTCTTGCCATAGCCGAAGCAACTTCGAGGGGCGCTTTCTCGCTGGTAGGCGGTGGCGACTCAGTAGCGGCGGTAAATAAATTTAAACTGGCCGACAAAGTAAGCTATGTTTCCACAGGCGGCGGAGCCATGCTCGAATCCATCGAAGGCAAAGTGCTTCCAGGGGTAAAAGCTATCCTCGAAGACTAAACAAAAGGTTGGCCGGCCCTGTTTCACCTGGCTGGCCCGGGAAACGCATAAAAAATAAACCGCGGATTTGGTGGAACATACTACCAGGTTTCGCGGTTTATCCATTATAAACCTGAACAGAACCGGTTTCACCCCAGGATTTTTGGCTAACAGGACTGAAAATACCCGGGCTTGTTTTTGCCTTCCGAAAAAAATGTAATTTCCGAACCGGAAAATGCCCGCAGACATGAAGACCCTGATCTATTATGCTTTCGTTATTGGGATCATCGTATTGTCCTTCTTTTTCTATTCCTCCAACTTCTACCCATTGTTAGGCTCCGACGATGCCGTCCAGGTGCTGATGATACATGATTTTAAGCTGCCTCACGACCTGTACTTTTGGGGCCAGGACCGCTACGGCTCAGTGGTTCCGCTGTTAGGGCAGATTTTCTATAAAGGGTTTCGGCTTTCCGCGCTCACTTCCGAATCGGTAACCCACTATCTCCTGCTCATTACCGGGTATTTTGCTTTTGCCGGGCTGTTCAAATCAAAATTCAGCAGGCTGGTACTAGCCTTGGTTTGGTTTTTCCCACCCATACGCCTTATCGACTTTCTGAGGGTTAATATCGGGCTGGAATACAGCCTGCTGGCCATGGCTATTTTCCTGATTCATAAAGTGTATGAAGACCATTTCATTAAATACCGACTGTGGCATCACCTTGCATTAGCGGCAATTACAGTTTTGTTTATTCTTGCAACCTGGGTGTCGGACCTGGCTGCTGTATCTGTTTTCCTGATCCTGATACTACAGGTATATTCAGGAACACAGGAAAAGAAACTGGAACCAGCAAGAATATTCCATTGGAAGCCTGAAATCTATTATCTCTTCGCAGGTACCTTAGCAGGCATATCTTTAATTCTGTATGGAAAAGCTTTTGCCGACAAATCGCCTTTATACAATAATTTCAATGATTTAAGCACTGTAATAGCCTCATTCAGGCTGTTTTGGAATTCCATTTCAGACTTACTACTGTTCAAAGCATCGGAGCCATTTACAGGGGTCTGCCTCTACCTGGTCATTCTGCTCACCCTTGCTTTATTCCTAATTAGGAGAAACATAAAATTCAACCAAAGCCAGAAGAAGTGGTTCCTTTTCTTTGTGCTGGACTGTGTGATTATCTTCTGCATCATAATAACTTCAAAATGGTCCTATATGAATGGGGTGCCAAGGCGTTATTTTACAAGCAATTACATTACTTTCTGGATGGCTTTCCTGCTGGCATTCGAATGCCTGGCGGAAACAAATATTAAAAAAATTATGCGGGTTGTGGTGATCCTGGCAGTTGTTACAGCCGGAGCCGGGAGCCTCTACAACTTAAAATACATATGGCCTAAAACCCTTAGACCCCGGGCTGACCTGGCACGGGAATTCGAAAGCCTGGGCAGGATTGGCATCATTGGCAACTACTGGAATTCATACATCAACTCAGTAACCAAACCCGGGCAGATAATCGCCACGCCCGACGATCATTCGAGTGTGCGGAACAGGGACCTTGCACATGAAGTGATGCAACGCGACACCATTTATGTAATCCGCGATTGCTGGTTCGATGTATACCCCGACTCGCTGAACCAATTCGGAACAGCCTTGTATAAAAACGGCGAAGAATTCAGGATGGGGGATTGCTATGTTTGCCGTTACAGGAAATAAAAGGGAAACACCTGTTATTCGGACTGTTTTTCGGGTATGGCGGAGGGCGACTCACTATGCATCATGTTCTCTAACTGGGTCGTATACTTCTGAACCATGGGAATAACAGCAGGAGCCACTGCCGAAACCGGTTTATACAAGACCGAACCTTTTTTTTGTGCCTGAGTCAGAAGGCTCTCCTGCGGGTCGATTCGGGCAAACAAAAGGAATAAGAAACTGGCAATCAACAGGCCTTTAGCTATTCCAAATATAGCCCCGGCAAGGCGGTTCACAATTCCAAGGCCGACGGTCTTAACAACACCTGTCATAAAACGGCCCAGCAGGAAGATAAGCACAACAACCATTACAAATGTGACTATATATGCCATCAGCCTGATGTTCCCGCTTTTCAGACCCATATCGTGCTGCAGCCAGTTGGCTGTGAACTCCGAGAAATGTGAGGCGGCATAAAATCCCAGCACCAAGCCGGCCAGGGTAGTGACACTAATAATGAAACCGCTCGTAAATCCCCGGAAGGCGAAATATAACAGGAAAATCCCAAGGATGATGTCTAATGTTGCCATGGTTTTGAATCAGATCAAACTTGAAAATTATACTTTGATTGTTCATGGATTTCAGGATTTTTATCCCTATCCCCAACACCTAAACCCTGCTCCCTTTTACAGGTCTAAGTCGTTTGGTGAGTTCCGAAGTAAACACAAAAGCCTGTAGCTCCGGGTTCTCCGTATATAAAATATCGTGTTTGTCCCCTTCCCACCACAATTTACCCTGGTACAGGAAGTATATTTTCTCTCCTATTTCCAAAACCGAGTTCATGTCGTGTGTAACCACCACGGTAGTCATATTGTACTCCAGGGTTATTTCCTTTATCAGTTCATCGATCAGGTGGGCGGTCTGGGGATCGAGACCGGAATTGGGCTCGTCGCAGAAAAGATAGCGCGGGTTCATAGAGATAGCCCGGGCAATGGCTACGCGTTTTTTCATGCCTCCGCTCAACTCCGAAGGATATAGATGGTTAACATTCTCCAGGTTCACCCTCGAGAGGCAGAAGTTTGCCCTTTCGAGTTTCTCAGGAGTGGTTTTCTCGGTAAACATCGTCAGAGGAAATATCACATTTTCCTCCACAGTTAGCGAATCGAACAAGGCACCACCCTGGAAAAGCATACCGATTTCCTGGCGTATTTCTTTCATTTCGTTGAACGACATTTTCGAAAAAGCCCTTCCGTCATAAAACACCTGCCCGTGATCGGCCTCAATCAGCCCGACAAGGCATTTAAGCAACACGGTTTTACCCATCCCGCTTTGGCCTATGATCAGGTTGGTTTTCCCTTTGTCCATGGATACCGAAACATTATCCAGAACCAGGCGATCGCCAAAAGTCTTGCTGATGTTTTTACCGACTATCATGCCAACAGAATTTGAGTCAGTATAAGATTGGTGAATATGATAGCTATGCTGCTGAATACTACCCCGTTAGTACTGGCTTCACCTACTTCGAGCGCGCCGCCCTTGGTATAATAACCATTGTAGGCCGACACCGAGGCAATGATAAATGCGAATACTATGGTTTTGATAAATGCGTAAGAAATATCATACATATGCACAAACGACTGTATACCGTAAATATACTCGGCTGAAGGGAAAAGCCCTGTAGCAATACCGGCAAGCCAACCTCCACCCACCGAGAGAACCATGCTCATCCCGATCAGGAATGGGTTGATCAGCATGGATGCGACAATTTTGGGCAGTATAAGAAAGGTAGCCGGGTTGATGCCCATGATTTCGAGGGCGTCAATCTGTTCGGTTACGCGCATGGTTCCAAGTTCAGATGCTATCCTTGAACCCACTTTCCCGGCCAGGATAAGGCTGATTATAGTGGGCGAAAACTCCAGCACCACACTTTGCCTGGTAACAAAACCAATTGTATAGGAAGGAATAAGGGGGGTATCGATGTTAAATGCCATTTGTATGGCCACAACCGCTCCCATAAATACCGAGATGATAGCAACAATACCGACCGAGGCCAGGCCGAGTTTCTCCATTTCAACCAGGATCTGCCGAAAGTAAATAGACTGCTTTTCAGGACGTTGAAAAGACTGGCGTAATAAACTCAAGTAGCGTCCAAAGTGGAATAAAAATTTCATTTCATACAATAATAAGTGCTAAATTAGCGTAAATTTTAGGATTAGCATTCACTGTGAATTATTTTTTAGGCAAACTCGGGAGTTTTGTGGTGAAAGATCAAGTGGTATATGCGTATAATTACCTAAATAATTGGACCTATGAAAAGAAATATGCTCGTTAATAAGGCAACCGGATTCCAGAAATGGTTTATCCTGTCCGTTGCCGTGCTGCTGTTTGTTATTGCCGGATGCGCAGCCAGCAAATACGACAACCAGAAATACTGGCACCGCTCCCCGGCATCGACCGGCCATAACAGGTGCGGCTGCCTGCTAAACCCCTCCAACCCTCCCGATTTACAGTTGTATAAGCAACCGGTCTATGCTTTACAAGCCTGAAACGCTTGGGGCTGTGCTTTCGCGTTTTCCTGAACAGTCCCGCCCCTTGGTGGATGTACTTTTCTCAGAACATATTTTTCTATTCCGGATAACAACTCCCCGTCAATCGCGGCTCGGAAGTTTTAAAGGCGTGCGCCAGGGGGCCAGGCCAACGATACATATCAATGCCGACCTGGGTCAATACACATTTCTCCTGGTTTTCCTGCACGAACTTGCCCACCTGGTGGTAGCAAAACAATATGGCCGTAAAGCAAAACCGCACGGAACCGAATGGAAAAACGCTTATCGTAAACTGACACAAGCCTTCTTCGACCAACAGGTCTTCCCCCCTGAACTTACCGCCGAACTACACCGGTATTTTAGCAGGACACCGGCCACTTTTCATCGCGACACCCGCCTGATCAATACCCTGGCAAGGCTTGAGGGCACAGAAATCATGGTTACGGTGAATGATATCCCTTTAAACAGTTCCTTTACCCTGGCAAGTGGGCGTCAGTTCGTCAAACTCGAGAAACTCCGGACACGGTACAAATGTTTCTGCCCGGCAACCCGCAAATATTATCTTGTCCCGCGTTCGGCTCAGGTCATGCAGGCCTAATGATTCTCCGCGTCATTTCTTATGAATACAAGCTGGCTTGAATCGGATTTCCGTTTATCAGAAGCAAATGCAAAGGTTGTTTCTACCAAAAACAGTCCCTGAATTTTAATCCCGGCCGCGGTGAAATCTGAAAATGGAATTATTACCTTTGCGCAAAAGTAAAACCGCTTCAAATTGTTGTAATTTATATTGTTATAATAAATTTCTGACCCGATGAATAAAAACTATTACTGCGTGATCATGGCCGGTGGAGTTGGAGCACGTTTCTGGCCTTTGAGCCGCAATTCGCGCCCCAAGCAATTTATTGACATCCTGGGTACGGGCGAAACGCTGATCCAGCAAACCTTCAGAAGGCTAACAACCATCTGCCCTCCCGAAAATATTTTTGTAGTCACTCACCAGCAGTACTACGACCAGGTTGTCGAACAGCTTCCAGCCATTGTTCCTGCTCATGTACTTTGCGAACCCATGCGCCGCAATACAGCTCCCTGTATTGCATATGCCACGCATAAAATTTATAAGCTCAACCCCGATGCAAGCATAGTTGTTGCTCCCTCTGACCATATTATTCTGAAGGAGGAAGTCTTTACCCAAACCCTGCTTTGTGCCCTGAAAGCTGCTACAAAAAATAACTGGCTGCTTACACTCGGAATCACACCAAGTCGCCCTGATACGGGTTACGGGTATATTCAGTTCGATGAAACGCATGCCTATACCCCGGAATGCAATGTTCGAAAAGTCAAGACCTTTACTGAAAAACCTCATCATGAACTGGCAGTTTCCTTCCTTCAGAGTGGTGACTTCCTGTGGAATTCAGGTATTTTCATCTGGTCAGTAAAAAGCATTCTCAGCGCTTTCGAAATGCACCTTCCTGAGATAAATTCACTTTTTAAAGAAGGATCAGATTCCTATTATACTGAAAATGAATCCTCTTATATAGAAAGTGCCTACACGGTCTGCAAGAGTATCTCAATCGACTACGGTGTGATGGAAAAAGCGGATAATGTGTTCGTACTGGCTGCCGATATAGGCTGGAGTGACCTGGGCACCTGGGGATCCCTGTATGAAACTTCCGCTAAGGATGCCAATGGAAACGCAGTGATCGGATCAAAGCCAATAACTTTCGACACAAAGAACTGTATCATAAATCTTCCGTCAGAAACCGTGGCTGTCATACAGGGAATAGAAGACCTGATCGTGGTTGAAGACAATGGAATATTGCTCATTTGCAGGCGCAGCGACGAGCAAAACATTCGCGGGTATGTTGATGCCGTCCGCAATGCCAAAGGTGAAAAATATGTATAATTAATATTAACACATCCTTTAGCCCTGATTACAACCTGCTGGTTTAACTTCCCTCAAAAACTATTTTCTGAATTACAAATACAAATGAAAAAAATCACCCTACTTCTTTTAGTCCTTCTATCCTTTTCGACCCTGCGCAGCCTTGCTGACGAAGGCATGTGGCTTCCTATGTTTATTCAACGGCTCAATTACGTTGACATGCAGAAAGAGGGACTGCATCTCACAGCGGAAGAGATATACAGCATCAACCATTCGAGTCTCAAGGATGCAATTATTATGTTTGGAGGTGGCTGCACCGGCGAGATTGTTTCTCCCAACGGGCTGATCTTTACCAACCACCATTGCGGGTACGGTTCAATTCAATCGCACAGTACCGTTGACCACGATTACCTCAGCACTGGGTTCTGGGCAAGCCGCTATGAAGAAGAATTACCCAATCCCGGTCTCACGGCCCGTTTCCTTGTAAGTATACAGGATGTGACTGCAGCAACCCTTGCCGGGGTGAAGGACAATATGACCGAAATCGAGAGAGCTGAAAAAATAAAAGAGAACTCCAAGAAACTTGAATTCAGCAATACCAAGGGAACGCAATACGATGCAAGGATTGTTTCTTTCTTTAACGGAAACGAATTCTACCTTTTCCTTTATGAAGTCTATAAAGATGTCAGGCTGGTGGGGGCACCCCCATCATCGATAGGGAAATTCGGTGCTGATACCGATAACTGGATGTGGCCCAGGCATACTGGCGACTTCTCGGTTTTCAGGGTGTACGCTGACCGCGAGAACAAACCCGCCGAATATTCAACCGAAAATGTGCCCATGCAGCCGAAACAGTACCTTTCTATTTCCGTGAAGGATAAAAAGGCTGATGATTATGCCATGATCATGGGCTACCCTGGCACCACCGACCGTTATGCCACTTCTTATACCATCAAATGGGCCCTGGAGAAAAACAACCCCATGGTGGTCAAGATACGTACTAAAAAACTGGATATCCTTCGCGCTGATATGGCTGCTGACGCAGAAGTACGCATTAAATATGCCTCCAAGTTTGCCGGTTCGGCCAACTACTGGAAGTTTTTCATCGGGCAGAATAAAGGGCTTAAACGCCTGGATGTTTTCGACCGCAAGAGGGAAACTGAGGAAGCATTTGTTAAATGGCTCAACCAGGACAGGGACCGCAGCCTTAAGTACCGCGATGCCCTGTATGACATATCAACGGCTTACGAAACAATTAACAAATACGAATCCGCTGTCCGATACAATTCGGAAGCTATTGTGCGAGGCTGCGAGATTATCGCTTTTTCGAGGAATTTCAATAAACTGGCTGAGGAACTGGCAAAAAAGAAGCCCAACGAGCAATTGGTGCAGTCGCTGAGTAACCAGGTGACAGAAACCTCCGACCTGTATTTCAAGAACTACAATATGGCTACTGATATCAAAATGCTGGCAGCCATGCTTCGTTTGTATTACGACGATGTACCCAAAAACATGCAACCCGCTTACCTGGCTAAAATATATAAAAAGTACAACGGCAGTTTCGAAGCCTATGCCACGGCAGTATTCAGCAAGACTCTTTTCGGCAGCAAATCGAAAGTGGATCTTTTCCTGTTGCATCCCAAATGGAAAACGCTTCAGAAAGATCCGGCCTGGCCTTTGCAACTGGCTTTTGCAGCGAATGCATCACTGATCGATAGCCTGGTAAAACCGGCCAATAATATGCTGGCAAAAGGACGTCGTTTATTTGTAAAGGGTCTTCGCGAAATGCAGAGCGAACGCAATTTCTCGCCTGATGCCAACAGCACCATGAGAGTCACCTATGGTAAAGTACTCGGCTATAGTCCTGCTGATGCCGTTGATTACGATTATATTACCACCCTTGATGGTGTAATGGCAAAAGAGGATCCCTCGAGCCCGGAATTCGTTGTACCTGCGAAACTCAAACAATTGTACAACGACAAGGATTATGGCCGTTATGGTGAAAACGGTAAAATGGTGGTGACTTTCCTTACCAATAACGATATTACAGGGGGGAATTCAGGAAGTCCTGTATTGAATGGCGATGGTCAGCTTATAGGCCTGGCATTCGATGGAAACTGGGAAGCGATGAGCGGCAACTATGCATTCGAGCCCCAGCTGCAGCGCACTATATGTGTGGATATCCGTTACGTACTTTTCGTAATCGATAAGTTTGCCGGTGCAACCAACCTGATCAAAGAACTTGACATCCGCAATTAAGCATTTTCAAGCCTAAACAATATTTTTTAACTTACCTCATATGAGCTTTAATACTTTAAAAACTTTCATACTTGCTGTTTCACTCCTGGTCCTGGTAGCGTCGTGCAAAAAAGATACTGTTATTGATGAATACAAGCGTAGCGGAAACAGCATAGCCGTTTCAGGCAGTAACCTGGTTATTGCCGGTTACACTACTTCTTCCCTTGGTGGTTACGACGCTTCGCTAATATTGGCCAGCCAGGCAAATGGCGACACCATCTTTAACAGGAAGTTCGGAGGTTCTTATGCCGACGCTTTTTACAGTGTTAAAAAATCGCACGAAGGAGGATTTATCGCTGCCGGTTTTTCGAACAGGGCGAGTTCCAATTCTCCCGCTATGTTTGTGGTTATCACCGATGCGAATGGCAACCAGCTTAAATCAATAAAATACGGAGCCTCCGATTACTCGCAGTGTTTCAGCGTGCTCCCTACTGCCAATGCCGACAGCGGATACCTTTTAGCCGGGTATATCCAGAAATCAAGCAGTTACGACAAGAACATTTTCCTTGTGCGCATTGACAATGCCGGGGTTGTAAAGTGGGAAAAAAGCATAGGGGCTACAAGTACAAATCCTTACGACACCGTAAACGAATCTGCCTATACTGTTATTTCAGCTCCCGACGGGGGGTATTTCCTGACCGGTTCAATAAACGGATACAGCACCTGCTGTGGAAAAATTTTCCTGATGAAGGTTTCATCCATGGGCGACAGTCTATGGACCAAGACCTTTAATTATGGCATAGGTTATTCCCTGACTCTCACAAGCGACGGTGGAGTTGCCATTGGCGGTACTTTACAGGAAACTGCTAACCAGGATATCATTCTCATAAAAACGGATACCGCGGGAAACCTGGCATGGAAAAAGACATTCAGCGGTACCGGGTACGAATACGGAGCTACTATGGTAGAAACTTCCGACGGGGGCTTTGCCATTTCGGGAATAACCGACAGCAAAGGAGCCGGTTACCAGGATGTGTACCTGCTTCGGACCAATTCGACCGGAAGCGTGCTCTGGGATCATACCTACGGCGGGAATAGCATTGATCAGGGATTCGGGCTGGTGCAACTGGATGACGGCGGATTTGCACTTACCGGGCTATCCAACACGGGGGGAAGCTTTATCTTTTTGAACCGGACTTCGAGTGACGGAACGCAGCAGTGGATAAAATATATTCAGTAAAATACCCCAAGCATTTCGGCACATAACAACTCCAAATTACCTCTACTCCTGGTACAATTTTTGAGCCAGGTCAAGAAATTTTAACCCCATCGAAAATGAAACTATCAACATTCCTCGTCGCAAGCCTGGTATTAGCTGCTTCGCTTTATAGCTCCCAATCCTATGCCCAATCACGGGACAAAGCTGCTGACAAGCAGAAACAGGCGAACCTGGAAAAAATAAAAGCCCACCAGGCTGAATTACATAATAAGTATAACTCCCTCACCCCAGAGCAGGCCGCCGAAGCGAAAAAAAAGGCAGATGCTTATAAACGGGGCGGGTATAAACAAAAAGAAAATCAAGGTCCAAAAACGGCTCCGGCTGTCAATAATCCTCAGCCACCCGATGCAAAACCGGCTCAACATGGAGTTGGTGCAAAACCCCCGACACAAGTGAGTCAAACCGGAACCAAAGCACCTGGAAGTGCCGGCTCAAAACCTGTATTCCTGGATGCAAGCGGGAAACCACTTGATAAGAACGTTCCAGCCAAACAGGTTGCTGCATCCGCAATAAAGCCTGTACGAAAGGCCCCTGCTTCTAATACCGGCGCGGCCAAAGTAAAAACACCCGCCGCGGAGACTATCAAAAAATAGCCATAGCTAATTTCATTTTATAAAGAAGGGCTGTTCCGTCAGGAGCAGCCCTTTAATTTTAAATCCGGATTTGCTAAAATGAAAGGCATTTTAGATTTCCAGCTTATAACCTGGTTTTGACTAAAGCGAAGCGCTGTTTTAGTTTCAGGAAAGGTTTCTCAAGCAATTCGTAACTTATGATCGGGATCAGCAGCGATAGAGTAAACGTAAGTGCAAAATAAAAATACATATTATAAATACTATGAGCCACCATCACTTTTTTGATCACGATGGGGACCAGGATATTGCCATACATATATATGCCATAGGAGATCTTCCCGAGGTATAGCAGAGGATTACGCTTTCCGAATATTCCAGCCCGGGCGGGGTTAAACAACAGGTCCATCATGGGCAGGGCAAGAAGCGCTATATAAACCGGCCTGCGAAGCACCCCGTTAAGCATATTCGAAAAATCTGAAGCATCATCGAAGGAGAGTATGATCAGCAGAAAAGCCATGAGCCCTGCAATTATATACCCGTTCAACCTGAATTCGAAAGGCTTCCTGATATACAAAACAGCAAGCAGCCCCCCCATGAGTATCACATCCATGCGGCTCAGGGTATGGAGGTAGAGTTCGTACCAGTTGGATGGAAGAAAAATATAAGTATAGATTTTATATCCCCAGCTCAACCCGATCAAAGCGAGGATTACAGGAAGAAGTTTCCGGAAAGGAACAAACGCGATCACCAGCGGCCAGATGATATAAAAATGCTCCTCTATGCAGATTGACCAGAAATGAGCAAAGGGGTATTCCCAGTTTTGCGTTGCTATTGTTTGAAAATTATTGACCAGCAGCAAGGTGCGCCAGTATTCGGGTTGTTTTTCGCCCAGCCAGCTGATAATGAAAGGAGCCAGTGCTATCAGGAAAAAGTACAGGGGCCAGATTCGCAGCCCTCGCCTGATATAAAATTTCGGGATATTGACTTTCCCGAATTTTTGTTTTTCCATCACCAGCAATATTGTGAGAAGATACCCGCTGATAAAGAAGAAAATGTCCACCCCTAGCGGCATATTTTTAATCAGCCTGTCGACATGGCTGCCGAATCCTG
>JBAXXB010000099.1:0-13513 GCA_037128115.1 Bacteroidota bacterium | reverse complement strand
CTTTGAACTCTTCGAACCTTTGAACCATTGAGCTCTTCAAACCCTTGAACTCTTCAAACCCTTTAACTCTTCGAACCCTTTGAACCCTTGAACCCCTGAACTCTTCGAACCCTTGAACTCTTCGAACCCTTGAACCCTTTGAACTCTTCGAACCTTTGAACCATTGAGCTCTTCAAACCCTTGAACTCTTCGAACCCTTGAACCCCTGAACTCTTCGAACTCTTGAGCGCCGAAGGCATTGAACCCTTCGAACCCTTTGAACCCTTGAACTCTTGAACGCTTCCTTAATTGACTCAACCGACCCGCTCCGCCTCTCCCCCACCCTTCCAACAATTAACATCTTTTCAGTGTTTCTTGTATAAATCATTAAAGTATTATGTTTACTTTTGCATCGCATTTCAAAAAAGCAAGACATCTTTAAAAATCAATATATTATGACAAAAATTAAAGTTGGTATCAATGGTTTTGGTCGCATTGGCCGCCTGGTTTTCCGCGCTTCTATTCTCCGCAACGATATAGATGTTGTGGCTATCAACGACCTGATCGACGTAAATTACATGGCTTACATGTTGAAGTACGATACGGTTCACGGACAGTTCAAAGGTACTGTTGAAGTGAAGGACGGGCAACTGATCGTGAATGGACAGACCATCCGCGTTACCGCATGTAAAAACCCAGCCGAAATTAAATGGTCAGACGTAGGCGCTGATTATGTTGCCGAATGTACCGGTTTGTTCCTTACCATGGAAAGCTGCCAGGCCCATGTCGACGGCGGCGCAAAACGCGTTATCATGTCGGGCCCGTCAAAAGACGAAACCCCTATGTTTGTGTATGGTGTTAACCATAAAGAGTATGCCGGACAACAATTTGTCAGTAATGCTTCATGTACTACTAATTGCCTGGCTCCGCTGGTAAAAGTCATTCATGAAAACTTCGGTATTATTGAAGGCCTCATGACTACAGTTCATGCAACCACCGCCACACAGAAAACAGTTGATGGTCCTTCGGCAAAAGACTGGCGTGGTGGCCGTGCTGCTGCAGGCAATATTATCCCATCGTCAACCGGCGCAGCAAAAGCTACGGCAAAGGTTATTCCAGCTATGAAAGGCAAATTAACCGGCATGTCGTTCCGCGTTCCTACGCTCGACGTATCTGTTGTTGACCTTACCTGCCGCCTCGAAAAAGCCACTACCATGGAAGCCATCAAGGCTGCACTGAAAGCTGCCTCAGAAGGCGAACTGAAAGGCATTCTTGGTTATACCGAAGAAGCTGTTGTTTCGAGCGATTTCATAGGCGATGCACGCACTTCCATTTTCGATGCCGAAGCCAGCATCATGCTGAATGCTAACTTTGTTAAACTCGTTTCGTGGTATGATAACGAATGGGGTTATTCAAGCAAAGTTCTGGATATGATTGCCCATATGGCAACTGTTTAATACTTTCCGGAAATATACAAAAAAGGCTGCTTTAATGCGGCCTTTTTTGTGCCCAGATTTTTAACTATTCCATTTTTTATAAATATTAAATACCAGTATTTCAGCAGAATAAACTTGCTTCCAAAACAGATTGCAAGTAAGGTACAACAAAAAGCAATATAGTAATTCAGGCCTTAGTCATCGAATACTGGAGGGATTAAAGACCGCAAGCGCCCATATTCAGGAGGACACTTTGTAGTAAAACCATATATATTTTCTTTCCGTGTAAGGGTAAAGCCGTTTTCAGGTATCTAAAAAGGTATTAAATAGTTATGAGTGAGACATTAAAACATTTTGACCGGCATACCATAGCACTCTTTACGGAAACATATTCTTCAGGTGTTTACAACCTGAAATTTAGAACTACCTATGGAGACAACTTTAGCCGCAAGTTAGTTATTACTAAATAAACATACACTTCAGCCGCAACCTACAAACAATGCCCCGCACCCGGCGATGTCCTTAGTTCCCGGGCCAGGCATACCTGGTTTTTAGTGGGCTTTGCATACCAGGTAATCAATCACGAATAGCCCATATGGTCTAGAGTGTTACTTTTGGTTCGAAGTCTCAGCTCCATATCGTATTGCCGCTTCAAGTATATCTATGTGAATATCGTTCAGCGTTTTGAACTTAATACAATACCCACTCATACTTGCCTTACCCAGTTTTTCCCCATAGGTTCGGGCTAAGTATGTTTTATCCTGAATACCGAGGATATAAACGGAGATGCCGGTTTTGTTTGCACTGATCCCAATTTGGTAGAACTCTTTGGTTTTTCCGTCAGCATAGTTGATGGTGTGAAGTCCATATCCTATATTAGGGTTTGAAACAATTTTATTTTCACTGTTTTTACCATCCAGGAACCATAATTTACACGCTGGCATTATTTCCAGGATGGTGCGGTGCAACTCCTGCATTTCGCTGCGTTTTGGTTCGGGCTGACAGCTGATATATTCCCTGATTTGTTCTTGTACGTTCATATAAAATTACGACTTGCTTTGCAGGTGCTGTTTAATTGTCGCAACAGTTGGGTGCAGCAATAGTATGGGATTGCGGACTTTAAAACTGTCAGGTTACACCGAAGTTTAATCGGGATAAAATGTTTGAATTACCACTGAAATCTTTTATACATATTGAAATTATTTTCGGGCATCAATTCTCCCTACTCTGTCCCATACCGTTTTGGTGCCTGGTGAAGAAGCAGTTTTCGAAGTACTAATCCCGGTTTTTAATATTATTCCGGTTTTTCCCAGCCCTGAACTTTTCTGATTTAAACCTGAATCCGAAATTCACCTGAGGGGGAATAGTTTCCAATGACCCCCTGATCTGAATTTCCTGTTTTGTGTGAGGGATCTTATAGGATTATGTTGCCAGGTCAATCCTTCACACAGCGAACTGACATGCCGGTACTCATAAACCAGTGTTCTTCGCCTACGATGCAGAAATCGTTTAGCAGTTCCAGGCAATGCGGGAAGTCTGATTTCTCCTGAGACCAAAAGTAGGCCTTGGTTCCAAGTTCCTTGAAAGTACCAGGACTGAAGGTGCGACTACCACCCGGAAGACCTGAAAAACCACTCACGTTATTTGCTGCTTCGTTGGGAGCTAACCAATGACTTTCGCCGGCTTCTTTCATCCTGCCACCTGCTCCGGCAAGTCCGCCCAGATAATCAGTAAGTTGCACCCACTCCTGCTCGCCCGGCAAATGCCAACCGGGAGGGCAAGCCAAAAGGGCTCCTGCATGAGTGTATAACGCGCCATACAAATCGCCATTAGCCTTGTTGTTATCATAATAACACCATGCTGCGCGGTCGTCATGCGCTATGGTAAACGAACCGCCAAACATACTTTCCCACTCCTCTGCACCCGTAATATTTTCAATGCCCGTTGTATAGTTAAGATTTTCGGCAAACCAGGTTTGTGTACCTATGGTAACTATTTTGTAAACCTTGCCGTCGCGGGTGTCGGTGTAGGTTGTACCCTGCTCACCAGCTTGTTTTTTATCCTCTTTCGTGCATGCTGTGGTGAATGCAACAATGCTTCCTATAAGCATCATGACTGCAAATAAAATCCTTGTTCGTGCCATAAATTTAATTTGATTTTTCCTCTGATTCTATTTTTGCTTCCCGCAAAGCAGTACAGATAATACTTGCAGCAAATCTACAATTATTTTTCAAACTCAAGCCTGATATAGCTTTGCGAGAGCGGTTAAATCTGCGATTTGACTTTGGAACTCACTACTGCGTTTAATTGTTATTTGGTGACCGGTGGTTGCTTCCGTCTTGCTCTATGTCAGTCGTTTAGTGAATTAATACCAATTTGCCTTGCCCGCTCAATACATTCTTTCATCTATTTTATTTACTCAGGTGAATGTCCTAGCCAACTACTGAATTCTTCGATAATTGAACGGGTAGGTTGAACAATACGATTTTGATTGGTTACCTTGATATTTTTTATCCTTCAGGTCAGGGTAGCCTTCCATTTACCCCGTTGGTTCTACAAATAAATTCGTTAAGGTCTTTTTCCTAAGGCGAGTTTAGCACCCACAGCCGGCGTGCCTTTGTAATGCCAGCCAAATTATTACATATCCTCCACTTTTCTTACTATTCCAGCGGCTTTGGCACCATCTATCTTTGCACTATTGTCTAAAGCTATTCCTCTGTTTTGAATTTTAGAACAATATGCACTTCATAATGGTCACCATGTGCCGTGAATAAAAGTCCGCCCTGGCATGTCAGTGTTTGATTTCGTGCAAAATGGCTTCATATTGAAGCTATCTATATGGTGCCGGTAGCTATCTGATTGGTGCTGGTAGCGCCAACGTTCTGACGCTAGTTCAAGCATCATTCGTAATCGTCATTCACATTCATTCTTCATTTTTCATTTTTCATTTTTCATTCTTGACCTGCACCCCTCTGTCCTGCGGACATCTCCCCTTAAAAGGGGAGTACCTGCTAACTACCATTACCCCTGGGGTAAAAAATCACATTATACCAATAATTGCCCTTTAGTTTACAGGTTGGTTGTTAGCAGTATTCAGCGTTCAATCGTCAATCATCAATCATCAATCGTAAATCGTAAATCGTAAATCGTAAATCGTAAATCCTATATCGTACATTCAAAGCGGCATGTTTTTCATTCAACGCGGCGTACTTTGCATTCAACGTCTCGTGTTTAGCATTCACTATCTCATAACCGGTATTCTATGCGTCGTACTTCCTAAAATTTATGGCATTCCCGGCATTAGTTTCCTCAACTTTTTCATTCTATATGGGGCAACCGGCATTCAACGCCGAATATTTTTCATTCAATACGGGGCAACTGGCATTCAAAACCTGGCAACCCGGCATTCAAAATCCCGCAACCGGCATTCAATCGCGCGTAATATTCATTAACCGAAGCCTTACCGGCATTCAACGCGCGGTGTTAGCCATTTTATGCGGAACAAATCGTTATAAAGTCCTCGTTCCGGCTGTTATTATTGATATAAAGTTCGTTGAAGCTGCGTCTGCAGCAATTCAAGTCGTTAGTCGAGGTCTTGAAGTTGTGCTTTCATGCATTTAAGATGGTCCATCAGGCATTAAAGCCGGCCCTGGGGGTATTCATTCCCCAGGGCTGAATTCAACACACCTGACACTGTTTGCTCCATACCCCTGATATGGTATGATTCAATCGTTTGCCTCCTTCCATGGCCAGGGAAATTCAAAGGCCGGCACATTTATTGCGCCAGCCAACCTCAACCACGGGATATTCAGACTGATATGGAGCTTTTTCATCACCAAATCCACATCAAATATTAATAAGGAAGTCACAAGTATATGGTTTCCTTCCTTTTGCTTTTTTTTGTCAGTAAATACATTTAATTTCCACCATAAATTGGTTGGTGAAGCCTTAAACAATCCCTGTTTTCGTTACATTCTATGAATGAATTGAGCTATATCTCCCCGGCACATCAAAATACGAAGTAGTTCAAATAAACCTGTACCATCAATACTTAGATGCATGACCAGGCACATGCATGTTTAATCAAGCCTCAGTTTGAAACTGATAAGCCTGTGTTTTACCCTGGAAAATTCAATATCATTCGGGAAGCCTTATATGGCATTCTAGATTCCTCCTAACACAACCTTAACCTGATTACTCTTTCCAATTATCCTATTACCACTAAGGCACTAAAGAGCACTGAGGGATTAATAAATATTTTTGTGAATCTTCGTGCCTTCTTTGTGAAACTTTGTGCAAGCCATAATTATCTCATTAACACATTACCGCATTAGCACATTGCCGGATTAGCACATTTTATCCTTTGACCCTTCAACTCTGCGAATTCTTGAACGCCGAAGGCATTGAACTCTTCAAACTCTTCGAACTTTTGAACGCCGCAGGCCTTGAACTCTTCAAACTCTTCGAACGCCGCAGGCATTGAACCCTTCAAACTCTTCGAACTCTTCGAACGCCGCAGGCATTGAACTCTTCGAACTCTTAGAACGCCGCAGGCATTGAACTCTTCGAACTCTTCGAACGCTGCAGGCATTGAACCCTTCAACCTCAACCTTATCCTCCCAATCCTTACCTTATCACCGTTACGCTCCCCCTTAGAGTCCGTTTCACGGTTCCATGCAGGGTGAGTTCATACACATCGCAAATGTAATAGTATACGCCATCACTCACATCCTGGTTGGTGCCCTGTATTTTCCCATCCCATTTGATAGCCGGATCCTGGGTGGAAAAGATATGGTTACCCCAGCGGTTAACTATTTGCAGGTCGATTTTTTCGACTGACGAATAAGGGAATGGCACAAATAGGTCGTTCCTTTCATCGCCATTTGGAGTAAAAATATTCGGCAGGCGGTAGGAACCGCATGCATCGCTTTCGATGCAAACCGTATCGCTCATCACACTGCGGTTCCCGACGGAATCCACGGCCATCACAGAATAACAGCCTGCTATGGTGATAAGGTTCGCATGGGTATAGGTTAATTGCCGGGTTGAGTCGAGCAGTACCAGGTTATCGGCCAGGGGCGGCTGGTAAAACACCAGGTATTTAACAATGTCCGACGAACATTCAGGATTGAGGTTTACCCATGAAAGAATGTTGCTGAAATTATCACAATCGGGTTGTACATTTAACTTTGGTGGACACGGAGGTTCGTTGTCAACCGGGATTCCACAAGCCTCCTGGGAAAAATTGATTAATGGATCTGTAATCCCTGCTGTTCCGTATGTCCCAATGGTTTTTACCTTGTAACAGTATGACTTTCCGTTCACCAGGTTTTTATCGGTATAAAGCGGTACCAGTGAAAACCCGATGGAATCGAATTCCAGGGTACTTTCATTTTGCCTGTAGATTACAAACTGTTCGTTGGTCCAGGGCACAATGGTACTTATGTTAATGCGTAATTTCTTGTCTCCCGGCGAAAGTGTGATAAATACCGAGGATGCTTTCTGCGACGGGCCGATCAGGAAGCGAAGACCGGGTGTATTGTTATACAAATCGACCCTGTAATTGATTCCATGATCATTTGTATTTAAAGGTTCATTTATGTAAGTGGTGTCGTTAAGCGAATTGAGTGAATCTTTCAGCGCAAATGCAGTTCCGGCAAGATCGTCAGCCCTGTATATAAGGTATTTATAAGGTCCCGGTGCCTGCAAAGGGTCCAGTTCGGTGGGCTTTGACCAGGCCAGGAAAACACGGCCGTCGGAAGTACTTGTTTTAAGAATACTCACATTGGTAATAACGGGAACATCTTTTTTCAGTTGTGCACAGGCTTCATTCGAAGCATAGCTTTCGGCACCATCGGGATAAGTAGCAACAACCATGTAACAATAATCAATACCCCGCGAAAGCTCACTATCGGTAAATGCTGTATCAGTTCTGTTCATCGCACTTATTAACTGGTAGCCGGTATAGGCGGGAACGCCGGTTTCGCAATGCCCGGCTACATAGCCATAAAACCCGTTCCGCCTGTAGATCTTATATCCACTCACATTCGAACAACGGTTATTATTCCATTTCAGCTGAATAGTATTCCCTAAGGGCGTGGCAACCAGATTTTTCGGAGCAGGGCCTACCACTGTGATATTCATACTTTTCAGATCGAACAGGTTAACCGGCTCAGCATCATCGGTGGCTTTAAAATATACCTGGTACGGGTTTTTCCGTACATGGCTGCAGGCTGTCTGCCACCAGAATATGCCTGTTTTAGGAACGATAGTATCATTTAATTCGGTAAAAATTGCCGGGGAAGCAATCTGGAATGGCGCTCCTGCTGCTGTAATGTTTATTTTATTATGGTCAGGGTCGGTGGCATATACATTGAACTGAAGCGTGTCACCGGCCTGTACGCATGTATCACTCACAATCGAAAGGACAGGAGCCTGGTTGTTGCAGGTCACAATGGTAATTTGCATATCACGGGTAATGTACCCGATCTTAAGCCCATTCCTCCATTCCTCTATCAGGAAGGCTATGTTGTATTCCCCCTGCATCTGGGGACTATCCCATAAAATTTCGCCTGTAAGGGGATTCATCGTAAAAGCAGATCCAATGTTTGTCCCTACCTGGTTTGGTAACTGGAAGCCCGGGATATTATCGCCTCCGGCTCCGCGGCAGGTAACAAGCCTGAATGAAAGGCTGTCTCCGTCAGGATCATAGGCGCCCGGGTTGTGCATAAATGGCTGACCTACACATCCAAGGTCAATGGGAGGCAATAGCAACTCAGGTGACGAGTCAGGCCCCACAAAAGGACTTATAATAAGCTCTGTTTCAATAAATAAGGGAACCTCAACCGAATTGGGGATATTTTGTATCCCATAATTCCTGTTCGGGTCCTCCAACGTAATTTTGTACGTAGAGGCTCCAGGAAAAGTGTGAATCCCTGAATAGAGATTTTTTTTGATGTTGGTCCCTACCATTTCACCCATGAATTCACCATTTTGATTCGTAGGGCCATTATTCCGTAGCAGAACAGAACCTGTATTATCACCCCATTTGATCGGGAGCGAAAACCTGTCAGCCGGGCTGAGTGAAAAAGAATACGTTACAATTGTGATTTCATAGGTAAGGCCGGAAATATATCGGAATGTTATCTCGCCTGCGCGCTGGTGTGTAGCCATTAGCGGCCCAGCAAACCTGAAGAATACTAAAAACAGGATCAGATATTTTTTCATGACGAATATCTTCAGACCAGGCCTGGCCAGAATACATGTTCAGCCTGCGTCTTCGAACATCAAAAGTACAAATTATGCTTTTAAAAGAATGAGTTTAATTTCCGAGTTTTCAAAATTTAACAGTCTGCCTGAAAATTGTTGTTTAATTATTGCAAAGTAAACCATCCCATCGCAATAAACCCGGCTTTTTCAGCACAGTTGCGTTTATACTCTCAGCCGACCGTACCTCCAGGTATTTAACAAAGCCTTTAGATTTGCATTGAGGAAGTGTACCGGAAACTCCTTGAAGGAATCAAAAACTTACATGTTCAGGAATTAAGGCCGTTTTTTGATGGGAAGCATGCGGCACCGTCCTGCAATTTTTAGTATTTTTGATGTGTTCAAGCAGGAAGGATAAAGATTTATGTACGTTATTGATTTACAAAAGGAGAAAAAAGAGATTGTAAAACGGTACCGTGCCCTGATGCGGGCATGGAATTCGAACAAGGGTGTTCAGAAGAATAACCAGGTTCGCAAGGCTTTCCTCATGGCTTCGCAGGCGCACTTCACCATGAGAAGGCGCACCGGGGAGCCCTACATTTACCATCCACTGGAAGTGGCCCGCATAGTAGCCGGTGAAATCGGCCTGGGCGAAACAGCCATCATCAGCGCCCTGCTTCACGATGTAGTGGAAGATAATCCTGATTATACCATCGAAATGATCAGGCAGAATTTCGGGGACAAAGTTGCTTATATCGTCGATGGACTTACCAAGATCAAGGACGGATATGAACGGCTTGAATCGACGGCCCAGGTCGAAAGCATCAAGAAGATGCTTTTAACCCTCAGCGATGACGTTAGGGTGATCCTGATCAAGCTGGCCGACCGACTGCACAATATGCGCACACTCGATTCCATGCCTCCTTCGAAACAGCAGAATATAGCTGCCGAAACGCTTTACCTGTATTCGCCCCTGGCTCACCGGCTTGGTTTGTATGTGATCAAGAGCGAATTAGAGGACCTTGCCCTGAAATATAATGAACCTGAGATCTATCGTACCATTTCCCTGAAGCTCCAGGAAACGGAAGCTGAACGGAAGAATTTCATCACGAAATTTATCCAGCCACTCAAAAAATCAATGGGCTCCCAGGGGATTCAGTTCGAAATTGATACCCGTGCCAAATCCGTTTATTCTATCTATAAAAAAATGCAGGTCAAGGAAATCCCCTTTGAGGAAGTTTATGACTTGTTTGCCGTGCGCATTATCATCGATTCGCCTCCTGACCAGGAAAAGCTCGACTGCTGGCGGATATATACCCTGGTAACTGATAACTATAATCCTAAGCAAAACCGTTTACGCGACTGGATATCGACGCCCAAGGCCAATGGATACGAATCGCTTCACACCACGGTTATGAGCCCGGGCGGGCAATGGGTCGAGGTGCAGATACGCACCCGCCGTATGCACGAAATTGCCGAAAGAGGCTATGCCGCACACTGGAAATACAAACAACAGGTGGATAAAGACAAGGCCCAGGAATCAGGTCTCGATGAGTGGCTGGCTGAGGTCCGTTCGATCCTGAAATCGCCGGATGCCAATACCCTTAATTTCCTGGATGATATAAAACTTACCCTTTTCAGCGATGAAGTTTTTGTTTGGACACCCAAAGGCCATCTTAAATCATTACCATCGGGAAGCACAGTACTTGATTTTGCTTACCTGGTTCATACCGAACTCGGCAACCATTGCATAGGCGTTAAAGTAAACCGGAACCTGGTGCCTTTAAATCAAAAACTGCGTAGTGGTGACCAGGTTGAAATTATAGCTTCCAAGAAGAGTTTCCCCAAGGAGGAATGGCTTGAGTACGCTTTCACCCCACGTGCCCGTTTCAGCATAAAGGAAGCACTTAAGGAACAGCGAAAAATGCAATCTGCCGAAGGAAGGCTGACACTCGAAGACATTTTTAAGAAAAATGAAATTAAATTCAGCAAGGCCAACATCTTACGGTTTAGCGAATACATGGGGTTTCCCAGCCCTGCCGATTTATTTTACAAAGTATTCCTCGAAGAAATCCCTGTTGAACAGGTGCTGAAATTCTGCCAGCTGGACACGGAGGATCCGCGGCTGCATAAGGAAGGCGTTGAATTCAGGCCAGGAAATGAGGCTACAGTTGTACCTGCATATGTCAAATTTAATAAAGCAGCAGTTTATGATCTTGACGACCTGAATTTCACTATAGCCGCCTGCTGTCATCCTTTGCCCGGCGATGAAATCATTGCCTATACTCCCGATGGAGTGAACCGCATTGTGCATCGAACCAATTGTCACGAAGCCATTGAACTCATGACCCGTTTTTCCAACAGGATTATACATGCAGGCTGGGGCAACAAATCTATGACTACCTACCTTGGCGGTGTCAAAATCAGCGGCTTCGACCGAAAGAACATGATTTCGGATATCATCAGGGTGATCAGTGAAGAGATGCGCTTCAATATCAGGTCGTTTCATATTGACACCTCGGGTGAATTATTCGAAGCCTATATCAGCTTTTTTGTTCTCGATACACTGGACATAAGTCGCACCGTGGAACGGATAAAACAAATCGAAGGCGTTTCGACGGCTTCCCGCATGCTCCGCTTTGAGAAAACCTAACCTTTTGTGCCAGGGTCATCACCTCTTGTGCTAAAAACAATCGTACCCGGCGGTAATAAATTGGCATGTTCACTTGCCGGGAATAAATTTTTCATCTATTTTTATTTATTCTAAATAGTGATAGGAATATTTTATATTTTTACATCAAATTCGATGGCATGACACCTGATTCAAAGAAACTTAATTACGAAACGGTCAAGAAGTTATTTACTGACTATCTTGAGAAACTTGGACACCGCAAAACACCTGAACGGTTCACCATACTGAAGGAAATTTATTCCACTGATGGTCATTTTGATATTGAATCCCTGTATATTCAGATGAAAAACAACAAGTACAGGGTTAGCCGTGCAACTTTGTATAACACCATTGAGTTGCTGCTTAACTGCAACCTGGTAACCAAGCACCAGTTCGGTAACAACTGCGCCCAGTTCGAAAAATCCTTCAAGTTCAAACAACACGATCATTTTATTGATATCGAAAACGGTGAAGTTCTTGAGTTCTGCGACCCCCGCCTGCATGATATCATAGTTACAGCCGAGAAAAGTCTTGGCATTAAAGTAACACATCATGCACTCACCCTGTATGGCACGCATGTGAAAACCGAAGTTGAAAAATAATACCCCGCTCAAAGGTTGAGGGCGCTTTTTTCAGGGGTCTGTCAACAATTAATTTTATCTTTGCATCAATCTCAACAGCAACCTCAACCGGGTTGCTTAATTTGTGTTTAAATGAAGATAGATGTATTATTAGGCCTGCAATGGGGCGATGAAGGAAAAGGTAAAATTGTGGATGTGCTTACTCCTCAATACGATATAATTGCCAGGTTCCAGGGTGGGCCCAATGCCGGTCACACCTTACAGATTGAAGGCGACAAGCATGTGTTGCATACTATTCCTTCGGGGATTTTCCATGCCGATAAAATTAACATTATAGGGAATGGGGTCATAGCCGACCCTTACATTTTGTCGCAGGAGCTTGCAAAATTGCTTGCCAAAGGTGTCAATCCACGACTTAACCTGCGGATTTCAAAGCGTGCACATCTTATCCTGCCTACGCACCGCATGCTGGATGCAGCTTATGAGCAAGCCATGGGTGCCGGGAAAATAGGTTCCACACTCAAAGGCATAGGTCCTTGTTATACTGACAAAACAGCCCGCTATGGTCTTCGCTTTGGGGACATACTGGCTTCGGATTTTACCGAAAAATACAATTCACTCAAGCAACGCCACCTCAAGATACTGGCATCCTATGACTTCAACTACCAGGAGCAGCTTATCGATAAAATATCCTTCGATAATTATGAGCAAAAATGGTTTGCTGCCATGGAAGAGCTCCGTTCGTTCCCACTGATCGACAGCGAGTTGTACATTAACAAGGCACTCGCCGAAGGCAAGTCCATACTCGCCGAGGGTGCCCAGGGCAGCATGCTGGATGTAGATTTCGGCTCATACCCTTATGTTACTTCTTCCAATACCATTACCGCCGGGGTATGTTCAGGGCTGGGCGTTCCTCCATCAGCCATCGGTAAGGTTTTCGGTGTATTTAAAGCATATTGTACACGCGTTGGCAGCGGACCGTTTCCTACCGAATTAAACGATGCAACAGGCGAAAGCCTACGCGATCATGGTAAAGAGTTTGGTTCAACTACGGGTCGCCCGCGCCGTTGCGGCTGGCTCGACCTTCCGGCACTGCGTTACGCGGTCATGCTCAACGGCGTCACCGACCTGGTAATGATGAAAGCCGATGTAATGAACGACTTTGATACAATCAATATCTGCACAGGGTATGAAGTGAACGGGCAAACTTCCCAGGATCTTACCTATGAGACCCTAAGCAACCCGGTAAATCCTTTGTACAAGACATTCGAAGGCTGGAAACAAAGCCTGCACGGGATCAGTGACTTTAACCAGCTCCCCTCCAAACTGCAGGAATATACCGGTTTTATCGAAGAAACTGTTGGCCTCCCGGTGAAGATACTTTCGGCCGGACCCGGGCGGGAAGAAACTATTCAACGATAATAAGCACATTATAACTTTGGGACACCGGCTATAACGACCGGTGTTTTTTTATGCACTCCCGGAGCCATTATCCTAAACGGTCCTCTCAGAATCTTCAGACCTGGTTTTTTCTCAGCCGGCAAACCGGCAAAAACGAAAACGGCCGCCCAAAGGCAGCCGTTTTAAAAAGTATGTATGACTTACAACTTGCGTTTTACTTCTACCTCTTCGTATCCCTC
>JBAXXB010000098.1:0-13844 GCA_037128115.1 Bacteroidota bacterium | reverse complement strand
GTCGCAGGCATTCCCTATCCCGTCGCTATCCGAATCTTCCTGGCCGGGGTTGGCTTTGGAGGGGCAGTTATCGCAAACATTCCCTATGCCATCGCTATCCGAATCTTCCTGGCCGGGGTTGGCTATGGAGGGGCAGTTGTCGCAAACATTGCCTATACCATCGCTATCCGAATCTTCCTGGCCGGGGTTGGCTATGGAGGGGCAGTTGTCGCAAACATTGCCTATACCGTCGCTGTCCGAATCTTCCTGGCCGGGATTGGCTACAGAAGGGCAGTTGTCGCAGGCATCACCTACCATATCACCATCGGAATCAACCTGAGCCGGGTTATAGGTATATGGGCAATTATCAATTAAATCAGGAACTCCGTCACCATCTGAATCGGATGTTGGCGATAATGCGATTTGCCACTGGTACTTGATTGGGGTTGCACTGGTTTGGGCGTAAGCCCCGGAAGTAAGAAAAAGGTTTGCCAGGAGGATAATGAAAAATAGTTGCAAACGAACAGGCCTGTTTATCATGAAGATATGAATAAGTGAAATGGATTAGTAAATGAGCCGTGAATATAGAAACAGGCAGATAGTCGATTTCGTCCACATCCGGTACAAATGTAGCAAATGATAATGATACGCTACCGGTAAACATGCTCTAGTCCGCCTTTAACAACTGTAGTCTGCTTATACTATCATAATCGCCAAGCTGAACCCGGTTTCCGATGAACCTGTTTTCGGAAAGCTGGGAAGAGGCTGGTAATGAGGGCTACACGTCAACTTTTTGGGGTTCAATTTGCGCGCTTCTGTCCTGAAAGTAAAAACTCATGTTTATATATTCAAGCAAGGTTTAATTATGTAATTATCCTGAATGGAAAGAGGGGGGCTGTATGTTTTGAAAATCCCGGCATCATGCCATTTACCTCAACGAATTAATGGTTGGAGAATTGTGGTGCTTTCTAAATCCGGCTTAAAGCCATGATATACATGCGATTAAAAAGGCGGATGGAAGTCCGCCTTTTTAATCGCATGCTGAAAATTCTTATGTAAAGAACTTAGAGTTTAGCATGACTTCCGTCACAAAACGGTTTCTTGTTCGAATGCTTGCATCCGCATAAGTAGGCTTTCCCTGTCTTTTCGGGGGTAAAAGCCGTTGGTGTGAACTCGGTTCCGTGATGGGATCCATCGCAGAAAGGTTGATTGTTACTCTGGCCACAGGCACACCAGTGATATTCTTTACCGGCTTCCAGTTCAACGGCATAAGGTGCTTTTTGGGCAATTTTTGGTTCCATTTTGTAATGATTTAATTTATGAAATGTAAAAAAAAATTTTCCTGGTTTTGTATGTATTGTTGAGAGGCAAATTGCTATTGCTTTTGTGTGTGACAAGGACCTGTCTCAAATCGGGACCTGGTTTTTTTTTATTGCCAATTAACAGTATCAATAACAGTATTTTGCCTGCTTTATTCGGGTGTATATGTGCATGAAAATTCGGATTTCTGCATTCATGTTCATATTTTACTAAGTTAGAGAATTACTGAGGTTGGAGCCAGGTCTTCCTGGTTTTTATTTAGCCAGGTTAACAGGTCCGAAAACATGTCGCTGCTTATTTCATGTCCTGCCGGGTATTCTTTATAGGTTGGGGTGATATTCCTTTTTTGCATGTATTCAAGGCCTTCACGAGCATACTGTACAGGTAAAATGTTGTCTTCGGTTCCATGGGCGACAAAAACAGACAGGTGGCTTAGCTTTTCATCGGAAGCAAAAAAAGATCTGGCTTCTTCCAGTATCCGACCACTCAGAATTGCAATGCCTTTTATAAACTCCGGCTTGGTCAGTCCTGTGCTATATGCCATGATGCCTCCCTGGCTAAATCCGCACAGGTATACCTTCCTGCTGTCAAAATGGTATTCCTGCTGCATGTGAGCAATAAACTGGAGAAGTATATTCCTGCTTTTATCTGCTTGTTTCCGGTTGATAACCGGTTTCCCGGTCGAAAAATCCACGTGATACCAGGAATAACTGTCGGGGCTGTTGGTAAAGGGAGCCCTTACCGAAATTACCAGGAAACTGGCAGGCAGGTTTTCAGCAAACGAAAACAGATCCTGTTCATTGCTCCCGGTTCCATGAAGTAAAAATATAACCGGCGGGTCTATAGTTTCGATCAGTGGCCTTCTGATAAGGTATGTCAGATTGGCCTCTTTGTCACGAAGATAGATACTGTTATTTGTCATGTTCATAATGGTATATATTAAATTTTTGTACTTATAGTTTGTTATTCAATTGCGCTTATCAATTCTACCCGATATCTTGAAAGTGATCCACCCACAACTTTTTTATTATTCCACAGTCTTTGGTTTTTATACTTTGCCAGTTGTTAAATCAGGGGAAGAACATGGTCGGGGCTGGAATCTGCATTTTATTACTTTACTGTTCATAGTTTATCAACGCCAGGCAGTCACCATCCCGTATTAACAATTTCAATCCGGCTACTATGGCCAAATCGTAATTAATTCTTCATCGTTCAGCATTTTCCATGACAACAGTATTAGGTCGTGAACCAGAAACCCATTTCCTGTAATCTAAGTCCTTTTTTGAAAATCAGGGCCAGTGGTTTGGCCAATTCATTAGGATATAAAGGTGCATAGCAATAGTCAAGACTCATCTGCAATCAGGAATCCAGGCATCAGTATATAGACGGAAATTCCAAACGAAGATGAATCCCTAAAGGTAGACATTTTATTCGTGTGATTTGATTAATCATACTTTTTGTTTTCACAAAACCTACTTGATTATGATGAATATTTCAGAAGGTTTATGACCAGAAACGATATTCGAACGCCAATCCTGGTAGTCAAAAATTTGCTTTTACCCCTCATTCCTGTTTCGCATCTCCTTTTTGCTGTTATTTGGCAAAACTGCAAGTTTGCCACCTTTATTATTGAAGGTTCATCGGGACCTCCATCAGGAGAATTTCGGCATCACTTTCGGCTGTAAATGTTATAGAGTCGGTATCCCAAATTCCGAACCCATCGCGGGTCTCCAGTTGCTGCCCATTGATGGAGACTTCACCGCTCAGGATAAAGGCATAAACACCGTTTTCTTTAGCTTTTATCGCGTACTCCTTTTTAATTCCTTTGTCGAATTTCCCGAGATAGAACCAGGCGTTCTGGTGAATCCAGACTCCATCATCACCAGCATCGGGTGATACTATTTGCTGGAAACGGTTATGCCGGTCGGCGATGTCCAGGGTGATCTGGTCGTATCGGGGAGTAACATCTCTCTTGTTGGGGAATACCCAGATTTGCAGGAACTTAACCTGGCTGTCCTTGCTTTTATTGTATTCGCTGTGACGGATTCCCGTGCCAGCGCTCATTACCTGCACATCGCCAAGCTTTATTACCGCTATATTCCCCATGCTGTCCTTGTGCTCGAGGTCGCCTTCCAGCGGGATGGAAATGATTTCCATATTGTCGTGCGGGTGGGTGCCGAAGCCCATTCCGGCTTCTACCGAATCGTCATTCAGTACGCGCAAGGCGCCGAAATTCATCCGTTCGGGGTTGTAGTAGTTTGCAAAACTGAATGTGTGCCTGCTGCGCAGCCAACCGTGGTTTGCATCGCCACGGGTTTCGGATTTATGAAGAATAGATTTTGACATCTTAACAAGTTATTATTGTCAGTTTAAACGTAGTTTGCCTTGTAAATATTTTATCGAATAAAACGCCGCCTGCTAGCAGGCGAGGTTTTGTGTTTTTCCGTAAGGGGAAAAGAATTTCAGATTACTTGCCTAACCCCAATTGATTCATGTAAGTCTGGTTATCCCAGAATAAGTATTCTTCGACCATAACGCCGTCTTTCCAGATTCCTACCGTACACATGGGTAGTTTGAAGGATTTCCCTGTAGGCTGGATGAATTTACCATCACCAACAGGCATGGGTTCCGTAAAGGGTCCGGTCATTACACCGGTGACACAGGTCATGTTACCTGATCCAAAGCGGATAGGGATTAGTTCAGGCCCTGATTTCAAAACCTCCTGTTTTCCAGCTTTTCAAACTGAACCCTGATTTTTCCAGGGATTTGTACCTTGATGTCGTTTGTAAAATCATACAAAACCAGTATGTCCCTGGCTTCGGCAGCAAGCTGGTTTTTGTCGTCAAGTATTCGATGGTGGATACAGAAGCTGGTATTTTTGATGAATTCTACCCTGGAATGAATCGTGATTTGACCCGGGTAGTATAAGGTTTTCTTAAATTCGCACTTACAGGAAGCAAGAATTGGCCCGATTTTAAGTTCTTTCTGCATCTTCATCAGGCCGGTTTTTTCAAGGTAATGTACCCTGGATGCCTGTATGTAACTGAAGATAGAAACGTTGTTTACGTGGCCGAAAGAATCCATATCGCCCCAGTCGATCCTGAGTTTGAGTTTTACAGAGAAAAGAGTTTCAGTCATATCCGTTTGTCAGTCAAATTATAGTGTGATTCAGAGGTAAAATAGCAACCACGTAAATATACAAATTCAGCTGAAACGGAGCATCCCGGGAAACGTTTAAATGTAAGCGGACCCTTTTTTAGACTAAATTGTTGTTCATGCATTTATATATAACCAAGGTTAAGAATAAGGTAAAGGTTGAGTTCTATCCGAGCTTCCTTAACCTCAACCTTAACCTTAACCTTTCTGAAAACTCCTGAAGTAATTCTTTTATATCTATACCGTTCATGCCGGGTAATTATTTAGCTTGGTGTGATATGTTCTATTAGTAAATCTTTAATTTGAATCTTTGGATTTTAGCACAATTGATTTACTACTTTTGAACCTGAATCAGCATACTCGCTGGATAGCTTATGTTACGATTTGAATTAGGGGTTTACGTATTAAATAATGTCTTAACCCTGTTTTGAATTATAAAGGCAGAATCCCGTTGCATGTAGTGAAAACCCGGCATTTTCTGCCAGGCGTTGAAAACTGGTTTATTGGCTTTGCCACATAACTTTTATATAACAGTATCAAATGAACGTGAAGGGTTCCCCGGTTTTTTATATCCTGCTTATTTTTTTTATGTTTTCACATAAGGGCATTTCCCAGGTTTTTGATGGTTCTGTATATATAAGTACGGCTGATAGCAAAATTATCCGGATCGACAGCGTACTCACACATCCCACTGAGACGCTCGTAACCTATACTTCCGAAGGAGGATTCCTTGACATTGGTTTTGCACCCGATGGCACATTGTACGGAGTCCATGGTAATTTTAGCGGGTTTTTGGATGAAATATGGCCAGGTGGCCCGACAAATTTTAGCCTGGAGCTGCCTTATGGAGGATCGAACGCTTTGACGTTTGATGAGTTTGGTGTTGCATATATAGGGTCAACTTCATCATCCGAAGTTCTGAGGGTTGATGTCAAAACCCCGGGTGGACCAATTACCTCCTGGCATTTTTTCGATGCAGGGGTTTCCAGCGGTGATTTTGTATTTTTAAACCATAAGCTATATATGGCCTGGATGTGGAATGAACATGTTCACCTGTACGAAGCAATACTGGACTCAATGAACAGGTATGTCTCACACCGGGATCTTGGCGTGCTGCCGGAAAACACCTATGGCCTGACATCCAATAAAGAGAATTTGATTATAGGTATAACTGAGAGCAAACAGGTTTATTCATTTGTGCCGCCAGCGAGTTATATTTCGGTTATCCCTGTAACTAATCTTTATTTAGTACAGGGTGGGACCCAGGCATTTGGCATGACTTCCAAATCCGAGGCCTTCGGCAATGCCAGGCTCGATTTTGGGGATGCCCCTGAACCTTATCCTACAGTTACACCCGGCAGGGCAGGCTGCCACAATATAAGGCCCGGTATATGCCTGGGCAAACGGGTTGACCAGGAATTGGCAGGAATCCCTTCCCTGCTGGCAGATAGTGATGACCATAATGCTGCTGTAAATGATGAGGATGGAATCACCATTTCAACACAATCCATTCAAAATTATACTTTTGTAAAGGATTGCCATGCCAACCTCTCGATTGAACATACCGGGAACGGCTACCTGAGTGCCTGGTTCGACTGGAATAAGGACGGAGCCTGGACCGTTGATGAATTGATTATATCCGGTTTTTATTTGAAGGAGGGCGATTACCAATGCCCAGTGTACGTGCCGGATTATGCTTTAGAAGGATCCACCTATTGCCGGTTCAGGTTCGGTAGCTCCTATGTACCTGAAAGTTATGGTTTTGCCGGCGATGGCGAAGTGGAGGATTATATGGTGAATATTGTTGGCAAACAAACGCAGGATACACTTGAAATAACTTGCGGAAACAGCCAGGCATGTATTGGGGCTCTTTTGCCTGTAACAGTAAGGTCGGGAAATTTTAATGGTATATTTTCCATGAAACTTACTTTTGCATACGATTCCCAGGTCTTAGATTACCGGGGATTGAACAATATTAATCCCGCTTTTAAAAATCAGGTAGTCAACACCTGCAACCAGGATTCGGGGCTGGTAATGGTGTCGTGGAAATCAGATGATTATATTTCCATTGATAAGTTATCTTCTTTGTTTGACCTTGAGTTTGAAGCCAAAAAGCCTGGAGAGTCAGGGATCCACATTTTAAGTGGAATTATAAATTCAACTGCAGCGACCTGTTCTTCAAAGAACATGCCGCTTGCTGACCGCCTGGGCAGGATAACAATATACAATGCGCCTGAAGTCAAAACGGGATCCATAGTCGAAACGTGCGATCGGTCGGATTTGGTGCTTAATTCCGTTGTAACCGGCGACAATCCTATACTGGTCTGTCGCTGGGTGCTGCCCGATGGTTCAGTTATCTTAGGTGATTCTGTAATAATACATAAAGTTGACTTGGCAAAGTCGGGCAGGTATATGGTTTATTGCACCGATATCATAGGGTGTTCGGATTCGGCTTTCACGGATGTAACTGTTAAGCAAAATCCCGAGATCAGTTTCAGCGGGCACGACACCTTAAATTATGTGTACGGGTCGGTACTCGATGCAGCCGGGATTTTTGATTACTGTGTCTGGAATACAGGAGAGCTAAGCCAGGGAATAAAGATTACCGCCGATGGTTTGTACAGTGTTAAAGCCGGACTGAATGGCTGCGAGATAAGCGATACCGTGTATATGCTCGAAAAAGACCCGGTTTTATCCCTGCCTAATGCATTTACGCCAAATAAAAACGGTTTTAATGATGTGTTAAGAGTCATTGGCCCCACGGGCAACTTACGGTACTTCAATATGAAAGTGTTTTCGCGCTGGGATAACAAGATCTTTGAATCAAACAACAGTAGTGCCGGTTGGGATGGCACCTTTGAAAACAGCCTTTGCCCCGGGGGTGCTTATATATGTATTATTAAATATATTCCCGGTAGTTCGGGTAAAGATGCTAAGATGAGAACTATTCAAAAGAATGTTATTCTCTTAAGGTAGTATGGCATACTAATGTGAAGGTTTCTTTCCTGGATGTAAAATTACTAAATTGATCTATTGTAAGTTGGATTTCCAAGGCCGCATGAATTCCCGGCTTCTTCTGCCCCCGCGCTCTAACTTAATCATTCGCCAACCTTCACTGATATGGGTAGCTGATCGGCTTTCAGCCAAACTCATTGTTGAATACCTGGTGAACAGGAAAAATCATTCCAGATACTAGGTGTCCTGATAGGGTCTCCAACCTTTTTACCTACAGGCGTAATTTCTCATTTCCCCGGTTTATTAGTCCTGGTATTTCAACTCAACAAGGAACTCAAGATGCTTGCTGAAAGAAAGCACCCATGTTTTAACCTGTATGCTGGTTTGAGACAGGAATGGCTTTACCCAAGGCCCACACCGGGCCATCAGTTTAATCCATTGTAAGTGTGAATCATGCAACTTTTCGACCGAATTGTGTAATGCTGAATACGGATAAGGGAATCACCTTTGTAGTGTGAATTATACTGTTAAAAAACAAAATTCCCATGGAAACACAATTTTTAAAATTAGCCTTCCTGGCATGTATGGTATCCGCGTCTGTAACAAGTTGCAATTTCTCGACCGAACAAAAGGCGGAGACACTTGAAAAAGCAAAAGCAAATGTTGTGGCAGCCAGCGAGGACCTTGATATTGCCCGGCTCGATTCAGCTGAATATGCAGTTTACAGGATAGAGTCAGAGAAAAAACTCAGGGAAAATGAACTTCTGATTGCCGATATGAAAGATAAAATGAAATCGGAAAGAAAAGAATCCTGGGTGAAATACGAGAAGCAACTTGATTCCCTGGATATGCAAAATTCGCGGCTGAGAATCAATGTGCTGACATACAGGGCTGAAAGCAGGGTTAAGTGGGACTTGTTTAAAGCGAATTTTAACAGGGACCTGGATGCCTTAGGTAAATTCATCTCCCAGATGGCCGAGCGGAACATGAAAAAAGGTTAATAAAGAGAGTGTAACTGTCAGCCATTCTATAACACCTGTTGTAAGCCTAATGCCTAACGCAAATAAATAAGCTGAAAGGGGAAGAGTGAAAAGAAGGGGGGATAAACCAGTCCAGGCTGAATTAGCAGCTTCTGCTCATCATAATTTAGCGATGCTCATTATCAAACAGAGTTCTTTGAATAAAGCTGATTTTGTGTTTTAGTCCCGCAGTGTTTATTGTTGATAATGTGTGAATTATGTAAATTTTATCCCAAATTGTGTAATGTGTCCGGCATATGAAGGACGTATTTTTGCTCAAAATAAACAGCGATCCCGGTGGTCGTAAAAAAGCTTTCACATAATTAACCAAATAATCCTAAATTAAAATTTATTGCCATGAAGAAATTGCTCTTAGTATTGGTTTTGCCAGTAATGATGCTGGCTGCCGGTTGCAATCAAAAAAATGTAGAAAGGGCCATGTTGAAGGCAAAAAACGATAGCCTGGTATCCATCGGCTCCGTTAAGGACTCCACGGTAATCGACTTTGTTAATGCCTTTAACGACATTCAGTCGAACCTGGATTCTATAAAGATGAAAGAAAAAATCATCAGTAAAGCAGTATCGGGAAGCTCGGAAATTAAAGCACGTTCGAAGGACCAGATCAACAGCGATATCAATATGATATATAAGTTGCAACAGGATAATCGTGCAATGGTAGCATCCCTGCGTTCGAAACTGAAAAAATCGGGTGTTCACGCAGTTCAGCTGGAACAAATGGTTGAGAACCTGAACAAGGAAATTGAAGCAAAAGATGTGCAGATTGCCCAGCTTAAGGACGACCTCGCTAAGGTGAACGTACAGGTGACTGATTTAAACACCAAAGTAGTTGATCTGAATGCAAATGTGGATAACCTGAGCACACAAAACAAACAGAAACAGCAGGTTATTGAAGACAGAACTGCGGAACTTAACACAGCCTACTATGTAATTGGCACAACCAGTTACCTTAAGGAAAAGAAAATTATCACCAAGGAAGGCGGATTTATCGGTATGGGAAGGTCGAAGGACCTGGCTCCTGAAATGAATAAGAGTAACTTTACCCGGGTCGATATTACGAACTTCAACGTGCTTCCGATCATGAAAGGAAAAGTTACGGTTCTGAGTTCACATCCCCACAGTTCCTATCATATGACTGGTAAAAATGCAGCCGACAGCCTGATCATTACCAACCCTAAAGAGTTCTGGAGCCTGTCGAAAGTACTTGTGGTGAATGTTAAATAAATGATTCTAAAGTTTACCTGAAAATCCGGTCCGAAAGGCCGGATTTTTTTGTGCCTGCTGATTTGGGCAATTGTGAAATTTACAACCTTTCCTTTTAACTCCCCGAACACAGAAGGAAAGCAAAGAGCCTAACTGTATTGCTTAATTTAGGAAGCTGTCAGAAGGTGAATCTGTTAACCAGTCCTTTTTTGTTAATGACTGAAAGTGTTACGGATTATAATTTGGAAATTATGTTTGCATCAGGATTTATAAATCATGTTGAATGCAATAAGCACTTTATCAGAGTTTTGACCCTTTCAAATGAAGTTTGACGCACGAAGACAGTATTTCAGATTCTCTGAATAAATGACATCCTTTTTATTGTAGCAAAGCACTTCACCTGAGGCTAAAAATTTTTCTCGAAATTTTTTTTTGTTTTTTGTCGGATTATAAAAAAGTGTTGTATCTTTGTACTATATAACTAATACAATAGACAAATAAGACAATGATGCAATTTAAGTTAGACCCTAGTGGTGGAACGCCTTTCTACAGGCAGATCATAGATCAGATCAGGTTTGGAATTGCCTCCGGTAACTTGAAAACAGGGGAGCAGTTGCCTACTGTAAGGTCGTTGGCCGTGCAACTCAAAGTAAACCTGAATACCATCGCCAAAGCATATAAAGAGCTCGAAATCCTGAGTATTCTGGATACCCAGCAAGGATCGGGTACATTTATCAATGCCAAAGGGGTTGAGATAGGCGAGGATGAAAGGCAGAAAAAAATCCATGATATCTGTAAAGAACTCTTGACTGTGGCCTATACCTATGGGTTCTCGAAAGAAGATGTGATAGCAGGGCTTCAAAACGAAAAACTTAACAACAAACTTAATAACAAGTAATTATGAAAACAAAAAATCTCTTTAACTCCATTTCAACAACTGCATTAATTGCAGTATCCGGGATATTAGCAGTATTGTTCTATGTAAATTACCTGGACATTAAACTCTTCGTTGTTTTAATAATTCTGACCATACTTATCACCAGTTCCATTAAGATAGCCGACCAGTGGGAAAAGGCGGTTATGCTGCGCATGGGTAAATACATTGGTTTAAAAGGTCCGGGCATATTTTTTATTCTGCCGATTATTGATAGTGTAATCGATTATATAGATCAGAGGGTAAGGGTCACTGATTTTAAGGCAGATCAAACACTAACCAAGGACACTGTGCCGGTGAATGTGGTCGCCACTCTGTACTGGACTGTCTGGGATGTGGAAAAAGCAGCGCTAGAGGTGCAGGATTACATGACCGCGGTTCAATACATTGCTCAAACCGGTTTGCGGGATATTATCGGTAGGCATGAACTGGCAGATTTGCTGCAGGATAGGGTGAAAATTGCCGAAGATCTTCAAAAATTGCTCGACGAGAACACAAATCCATGGGGAATAACCTGCCAGACTGTAGGTATAAAAGATATTACCATACCACAGGGCTTGTCGGACGCCATGAGTAAACAGGCACAGGCCGAGAGGGAGCGTAAAGCAAGGGTCATCCTGGGGACAGCCGAAACTGAAATTGCTGAAAAATTTGCCAAAGCCAGCGAATCATACCTGAGTAACCCGGTAGCACTGCAGTTAAGAGCCATGAACCTTATTGGGGAAGGGTTAAAAATAGGTTCCATGATCATTGTACCCAGTTCGGCCCTCGATGGGATGAACCTTGGCGGTGTCAGCGGAATAACTTCGCTTGCCGAATTAAACAGGACGGTACAGAAATCAGAATAAATCATGAACTCCAGCCGGCAAATTTTACATTACAAAGTGAGCCTCAGTATTTTTGATGACTACCTCCAGGCATTTCATGAATTGTGGGTTTGCTGAATTTCTTTAACAGATTCTTGTCTCCACAAACCGAAATTTTAAAAGCCAGTGTAACTCACTGGCTTTTAAGCTTTTGGCTAAATTATTTGCTTTTCTTCAATACAAAGTGCCAGGAAAGTAATCGATTTTATATAAATATGCGTGGTTTGTGGAACTGTACATGTCAGGCTGTATGTGGACCTGTGACCAACAGGATGAACGCCGACCTGGCGTTTTATTTCAATTTCGGTATATAGAAAATGTGTTTCAGGAAAAGTGCAGGTTCCTCGCCGTGAAGGTTATAAAAATCTTCAAGGAATAAGTTAAATGGTTTCTGGCCCAGTATCACCTTTTCCTTAGCTACTGTGGTGAGATCTTCAAACTCAATGCTGACCACACGTTTAGGGAGAAAGAACAGCAGGTTGGCAAGTATGTAAAAAATCCCTTTCAATAACTGGACGATAAAATCCGGTGATTTTCCAGTTTTTGCTTTTGACCACATGCTGCCCCATAAGCCGGTTATGCGTACACCAACAATCTGGACATTTTCGGGGATGGTACTGACAATATGATAAGCAGATTTCTTATTGAAAATTTTCTCATACCCTTGCCCTGCAATCTGCCCACTGGGGTAAATAACAATATTTTGGTTACGGTGGAAACCTTCCAATACTGAGTGGATAATTGATTTCAAAACCTGGGTATCGCGGCTGCCTGTTTCCAGGTCACTTACCCGCACGGCTCCCAGGCGTTTAAAATACCATTTTGCCAAAGGCATGTTGAAGTATTTCTCTGAAACTACGGGAGTTGCGGTTGAGAATCGAAAAATATGGCTAAGTAAAATGATCGGATCGATCAGTGCCTGGTGGTTGGGTAAAAAAAGTACAGGCGAGTTGTTTTGAAGGATTTCGGATCCTTTAATCGAAATCTTGTACCGGAAACGAAGCAGCAGCCGGATTTTAAAAGCTAAAATCCTGGATAAAAGAATAATGAATGTGCCTTTTTGCTTCATTTGAATTTTAACATAATGAACCAAATATAGTAAGTTTTGGTTAATTAAGGTGACTGTGATTTTGAGAAACAAAATTACGGGTCAAACGGGCCCATGGCAGAGTAACGTCAACATTTTGGATATATTACCTTCCACTTATGCTGACTACTAAATTTATTCTTTCCGGATTCCCCACACCCTTAAGACGAAGTGTTCATCCAGGCGGATAATGCCGGCAGGGTGGCCAGATAATTCAATGCAGTATTAGGACCAGATTCAAATAAAAATGGTAGTTTTATCTCGAAAATAGCCAAACTGATATGCAAAGACCAATTTTGCCTGTAAACTCCACTAAGGTAATCAATGCCTGGTGTTCGTACGATATCGCCAATTCGGCTTATATTTTGAGTGTGAACACTGTATTGTACCCTATATTCTACCAGCAGGTAACCCGTAAGGCATTTGGTTCGGAGATGGTAACCCTGATGGGTTTGAATATTAAGAATACCGTCATGTATGAATATGCCATTGCACTGGGTTATTTTATTGTCATACTATTGACTTTAGCGCTATCGGGAATTGCCGACCTGGGAGGCTATCGCAAACGTTTCATGCAATTTTTCACCATGCTGGGCTCTTTTGCCTGCATGGGCCTGTTCTTTTTTACAGGCGAAAACATAGGGCTGGGGCTGTTACTTCCTATGCTTGCTGTATTAGGCTTTGCCGGTTCCCTCGTATATTATAATTCGTTTTTACCGATAATTGCCACACCCGATCATCACGACCGAATCAGCGCCAGGGGCTTTTCGTTTGGATATGCTGGTAGCATGATATTGCTGATCTTTAATATCTTTTCACTGCAAAAATACCAGTTGTTTGGGTTTTCCGGCAGCCTGGAAGCCATTCGGTTTTCGTTTATCGAGGTGGGTATATGGTGGTTGGCCGTTTCGCAGGTAGCTTTTTACTATTTGCGTGAAGAACGTAAAGTGGTTCATTGGGATGTAAGCCTCTTTACCCGCGGATTTCATGAGGTTTTTAATGTGTTTGGCTACATCAGGAAACATAAAACCATGTACCGGTTTCTGCTATCCTTCTTCTTTTTCAGCATGGGGGTTCAGACCATCATAATTGTTGCCTCACTTTTTGGCAAGGCCGAACTGGGAATCACGGATACAAAGCTGATTATGACAATCCTGATCATTCAGCTTGTGGCGATCCTGGGCGCGTTCCTTTTCGGGAGAGTTTCAAGCCGTTTCGGGAATAGAACTTCTTTGCTTTGGATGCTGGCAATCTGGGTATTTGTTTGTTTTTCAGCCTATAATGTGCATGATGAATTTCAATTTTTT
>JBAXXB010000097.1:0-13877 GCA_037128115.1 Bacteroidota bacterium | reverse complement strand
GCATAATTACGAAGGTATCATTGCCTGCAAGCAGGTTGCGTATAATTGCTTCCTGGTTTCCCTTGAAATGTTCAAATCCGAATATTTTCTTGAGTACGTTGTGTAAAGGATAATCCTTGAAATCTTCATTCTTTTTCATTCCACGAGCATTATTCATGTATCCACACCAGGAACTGGTGTTTGTTTGTTAGGAATTGAGTTTATTCGCCAAGTAAATTAACGCGCAAAAGACAGTAATATTTGATGCCAGCCACACCTCTTTTTATCCATATTAGCAATCTGCATCCTGGGTGGAAAGCATTCAGGACTCAAACTTATTAACAAGATGCAGTATTATTTATACTCCTTCTTGTGTTAGGTAAAGTTAATACAACTTTATCGTTATTATGAGAAATTTATTTACCCGAGAGTATTTTTTTTTAAAGCAATCGGTGTAACAATCGCAAAAACAGTTGATTAAAAATTTCCTGAACAGATTAATAATTAATAATATATTTTTTAATTAAATCTGACTGGTTTGTCTCAGGAAAATTCCAGGAAAATCCTGGTGCGGATTGACTGCTAAAAAAAATTCAGCACGGATTCTCAAAAAGCGTGCAAAAGTATAATTAAAATCAAAACAATCAGCAGTTTAATTTTTTTATTACAGTACAATGAAATATAACAGATTGGTTCCTGTTTTCATCTCTGCCGCATGCACAGGCTACATTGAAGTAAATAAATTTTGATTTCCATATTGAAAAAAGCTATATTTGCATGGCAGAATTGAACGCAAGCTGATTTTTGCAGGCTGAAATAATGAAGTCGGCCATTTTTTTGGCATTCACTAACTAGGGGTTCGTCACCCTGAAAGCCACATTATTTTCAGTTTGTCTGGAATACATGTGAAATGGCATATAAATTTGATTTCTAGAACCATTGGGCTGTGAGTTTTGCAGTTACGTGGGATAACAATAAAATTAAAACAGAATATACCCATGATAGACCTAAGAACCTATATTTTTATTGATTCCCTGCAATTACAAATGGCTTCCTACATGTCGACCGTATCGAGAGGATACCTGCCTGTCAGCGGGCAGGCCTGCTGCATCATCGAAATAGCCCCGGGAATTGAAATCAATACCCTTACCGATATTGCCCTCAAAGCCACCAACGTAACCCCGGGAATGCAGATTGTAGAAAGAGCATACGGCTTACTCGAGGTCCATTCCGACAGCCAGGGGGATACCCGCATGGCTGGTGAAGCAGTCCTGAAGACCATAGAAAAGACTGAAGACGAAAGAATAAAACCTAGAATCCTGACAAGCCAGCTTATCAAAAACGTGGAAGATCATCATGCCCAGTTGATCAACAGGTCCCGGCACGGGATGATGCTTCTTAAAGGCGACACGCTTTTTGTGCTGGAAGTCGAGCCGGCCGGTTATGCTTATTATGCTGCCAACGAAGCTGAGAAGACTGCTCATATCAATATTATCGATGTAATTGGATTCGGCAAATTCGGCAGGGTATATATCGCAGGTGATGAGGCAGAAGTGCTGGAATGCAAGAAAATTGTCGAAAAGCGCCTGGCTGAAATATCAGGAAGAGAAGATTATAAATAAATATTAACAAATCTAAAAAAGATAAATCATGAATGATAATACATCAGATGCACTGGGAATGATTGAAACCAGGGGCTTTGCTGCCATGGTAGAAGCTTCGGATGCAATGGTTAAGGCCGCAAGAGTCGAACTGATCGGCTACGAAAAAATTGGGGGAGGATATGTTACTGCCATAGTACGAGGCGATGTTGCTTCGGTCAGGGCTGCAGTGGATGCAGGGGTACAGGCCGCTCAAAAGGTGGGTGAAATAGTTTCCTCGCATATTATTCCTAGGCCTCACGTAAATGTCGACACTGCACTGCCACTGGGTAGGGGCGCGGCAAAAAAATAAGACCACCAGAACAAAGCAAGGCTTTTACACCTGACGAAGAGGATAAACCCCTGCCCGTCAGGATTAATCTATAACAGGAAACACTATGATATTGGCAAGGGTAGTAGGGACCGTAGTTTCGAGTCACAAAGCACCTAAAATCGAAGGCATCAGTTTTTTGTTGCTCGAAAAAATCGATCCTTCGACCATGAAAGGGAAAAACGACTTTGTCGTTTCTATGGACAGCGTCGGCGCAGGGATAGGGGAAATCGTATTTTATGTTTCCGGCAGCAGTGCCCGCTATACGAGTGTGACCGAAGGAAAGCCTGCCGATTCAACGATCATTGCGATTGTTGACAATATCGAGAAAGACGGCAACTTTACCTACCAGAAAAACAAATAAAATGATCCTGGCCAAAGTAGTAGGAACCATAGTGAGCAGTACCATTAATGATGGGATGAAAGGATCGCGTTACCTGCTGGTTGATAAAACCGATCAGTATGGGACTCAAAAAGGAGATTACCTTGTTGCCCTGGATATCCTTGGTGTAGCCAATGGTGAACTTGTCATGGTTACCGAAGGCAGCCCCTCGAGGGAAACGCTTTTGACTGTTAACAAGCCGCTGGATGCGCTTATTGTTGGCATTGTAGATTTGATTGATGAGAAGGATACGGTCGTATACAGGAAATAAGGAGGTTTGAGTGGATATAATTGCTTTAGGCGCATTGGAATTCAGTAGCATAGCCATTGGTATTCTTGCTCTGGACGAAATGGTAAAAATTGCCCCTGTTAAAATCATACAGGCAAGGACCATGTGCCCTGGCAAGTACCTGATTGTTTTCAGCGGTGATGTGGCTTCGGTAGAGTATTCCTTTAATAGGGGTTTTGAAACAGGCGGGGAACTTATTGTTGATAGTTTGTTACTTCCGATGGTGCACCCTGGCGTAATGAATGCTATGGGTAAAATTAATTTTACCGAAGAATGGGATGCCATAGGCATTATCGAAACACTTTCGGTTGTTTCAGGAATTGAAGCAGCCGACAGCGCAGCAAAAGTGGGTGGGGTGAAGATTATTGAAATCAGACTTGCCATAGGATTCGGCGGCAAATCATACGTAAAAATGCTGGGAAGCCTCGATGCCGTTCAGGCAGCTATGGAAGCCGGAACTGCCAGGGCGAAAGCCAAGAACCTGTTATGCATGTCAACTCTTATCCCGCAACCACATTCTGAAACGAAACCTTATTTCATGCAATAGGTTAATACTATGGATAATCTGGAAGAAAGCGTCAGGCAGATCATAGCGGATGTCATTAACAGTATGGATCTCAACCTGCCGAAGGAAGATGGTGCCGCTCGTGTTGGTGTGTTTCCCGATATTCACAAAGCCGTGGATGCCGCCGAACTGGCTTTCAGGGAGTTTGGCAAAATTTCTCTCGAAACCCGCAAAGACATTATCGCTAACATTAGGAAGGTATGCCTTGTAAATAAGGAACTTATTTCCCGTATGGCTCAGGAAGAAACCGGTTTAGGCCGTGTGGAAGATAAAATCATTAAAAACGAACTGGGAATCCTGAAAACACCTGGTGCCGAAGATATTGTACCGGAATCCTTTTCCGACGATTACGGACTGACATTAGTTGAAAGAGCGCCTTACGGGATTATTGGCTCTATCACACCAAGTACAAACCCTACTGTTACCATTATCAGCAATGCGATCGGCATGATTGCAGGCGGGAATGCAGTGGTTTTTAACCCGCATCCTTCCGCGAAAAAAGTTTCGGCCTTCCTGGTCAGCATTTTGAATAAAGCTATTACCGAAGCGGGTGGTCCTGCAAACCTGGTTTGCTGCATAGCCGAACCAACCATCGCATCAGCGAAAGACCTGATGACGCACCCCAAAATTGCCATTCTCGTGGTAACCGGGGGGCCTGCAGTTGTTAAAGTCGCAATGAACAGCGGTAAAAAAGTCATAGCAGCCGGTCCCGGTAACCCTCCCTGCGTGGTCGACGAAACGGCTGATTTAGCCAAAGCAGGCAAAGATATTGTGGATGGTGCCGGTTTCGATAACAACGTGATCTGCATCTGCGAAAAGGAGATCATCGTAGTGGCTTCGGTTGCTGACAGGCTGAAGGAAGAAATGAAGAAAAATGGTGCTTATGAATTGAATGAGGACCAGATTAAAAAAATAACTGCTCTTGTAATCTCCGAACCCGGGGGACCCGGGAATGAGGGTGCAGCCAATAAAAACTTTGTAGGCAAAAATGCTGATTTCATCGCAAAGCAAATCGGGCTTTCGGTTCCTCCTTCCACGCGGCTGTTGCTGTGCGAAGTCGGAAGGGAACATCCGCTGGTATGGACCGAGCAATTAATGCCGGTTATGCCCCTGGTGCGTGTTAAAGACGTTGATACAGCCATTGATCTGGCCGTGGAATGCGAACATGGGTTCAGGCATACCGCCATCATGCATTCCCTCAACATAGCCAAACTGAGTAAGATGGCCAAAGCCATGAATTGCTCCATCTTTATCAAGAACGGGCCAAGTTATGCCGGGCTGGGGCACGGAGGGGCCGGGTTCGCTTCCTTTACCATTGCCAGCCCTACCGGTGAAGGTGTTACCCGGGCCAGGACATTTACCCGCGAAAGAAGGTGTACCCTGGTGGATTATTTCAGGATCATATAAGTTGCTGGTAATTAATTGTTAACACTTGTATCCGGCACATCATACTAACAAATCGGATTAGGATGAGAAAATATCCGATAACATATAACCCTAATTACCTCCGGAAATGAAACTAGGAAAAGTAACAGGCCGGGTAGTCAGTACCAGAAAGGTGGATTCCTTCGAAGGAATAAAACTTATGCTGGTGCAGCCCCTGGATGAAAAGCTGGAAAAAGCCGGGGATCCCATCGTGGCATTCGATACCATTCAGGCTGGGGTAGGAGACCTCATATATTACGAAACCAGCAAGGAGGCCGGGCGGGTGCTCGAAACCACCATGAACCCCTGTGATGCTGCCATTGTGGGAATAGTTGATACTATGTTAGTTGAAGATAAATAATGATACTTGCAAAAATAAAAGGCAATGTTGTTGCCACGGTGAAGCTAAAAGATTATGAATCAAGAAAGGTTCTGATTGTTCAGCCTGTTGATCCGTCAGGAGCACCGAATGGGAAATCCTTTCTGGCCGTCGACACGGTTCAGGCAGGTATTGGCGACACCGTGCTGGTACTCGAAGAAGGTGGTTCAGCCAGGATGATACTGGATGAGCCTGAAACTTTTACCATAAAAGCGATCATAGCAGGTATAGTTGATCATATATCGATGTAATTTTGCAGGCGGACCAGCACATGAGAAATCGGGTTTACAGGTTTTACCTGAGAAGTTCTAAAAAGAAGGATGTAATGAATAACGTCGACCAGGTGAAGAGAGTTGCTATAGGAGCCGATCATGGTTCATTCGATTCGAAGGAAATGCTGAAGGTATACCTCGCTACATTGGGTTACACTTTGCTTGATGTTGGAACTGCCAACAGTACCGTAAAAGTGGATTACCCTGATTTTGCCGTGGCTGTTTCCAAAAAAGTAGTGAGCGGCGAATGCGAGCGCGGAATTATGCTCGATGCTGCCGGTATAGGGTCTTCGATGGTATGCAATAAAGTGCATGGCATACGCGCTGCCCTATGTTGGAGCAACAAAACCATAATTAACAGCCGTGAACATAACAACGCCAATGTGCTCACCATGGGTGCGGCGCAGCATAACCCCGATGAACTTTGTACCATGGCCCGCTTGTGGCTCGAAACCAGATTTGAAGGGGGAAGGCACTGGCCCCGTATCAATAAAATGATGTCAATAGAAAGAGAAAGATAGTAAGATGGATCAGAAAGAATTGATTGATAAAATCACGAAAGAAGTATTACAGAGACTTAACGAGAAGGCTGTTAACCAGGGAAACCCTGAACAGGGTAACAGCAAAACTCAGGAAAAGGCATCATTTATGTCGGCAGTTGAATTGGCCGGATACATTGACCATACCCTGCTAAAACCTGACGCTGTTGAGCCCCAGTTTGAGCAGCTATGTAATGATGCGATTAAATATAAATTCAAATCTGTTTGCGTAAACTCGTCCTGGGTTCCTTTCGTCGCAAAAAAACTGAGAGGTACCGGTATCATTATCTGCTCTGTAATTGGTTTTCCTTTAGGTGGAATGGACACGCGGAGCAAAGCATTCGAGGCAAGGAGTGCCATTGCCAGCGGTGCCACCGAACTCGACATGGTGATCAATGTAGGAGCCTTAAAATCAGGGAACCTGAAATTGGTTGAGGAAGATATCAGGGCCATTAAAAGGGCTTGCCGTAGCAACACCCTACTGAAAGTTATTCTCGAAACAGGCTTATTAACAGAAGCAGAAAAAATACTGGCTTGTGAAATTTCTAAAAAAGCGGGGGCTGACTTCGTAAAGACGAGTACCGGTTTCGCTGGCAGTGGAGCCACTGTTCAGGATATTTCGCTGATGCGCCGCATTGTAGGCCCCAATATGGGTGTAAAAGCCAGCGGCGGGATCAAGACTTTTGATCAGGCAATAGCCCTGATACATGCAGGCGCAAGCAGGTTAGGTTGTGGTGCAAGCGTTGAGGTGGTCACAGGTGCTGAGGTCAAGGGAAATTATTAGTTTTTCCTTTAGGGGATTTTCCAATCAAATCCGATATTTCTGCTTTGAAGTTCAGGGAAGCACTTACCCCGGCATTCGGATAATTACACAGTCCTTTAATATGCTGTTTTGCCAAAATGAACAGGGGGATCCTGTTCGTTTTTAAAGGAATCGGTTCCGGCTCTAAGAGATTTTGGTGTTAAAATTTTTAAAAATCAGGCCTGTTAGCTGCCAGCAGCCTGTTAGCCAAAACCAAGTCCGGTATTTTCTTTCTATCTTTGCTTTTTTCAGTTAAATGTTACATCTTGAAAACTCCAGATGAAATCAGGCAGATAGCCCTGCAAACCATTACCGATGAAATGCTGGCTATTGAAGGCCTGAAAACCAGCATTAACAGTGATTTTGTGAAATGTGTTGAACTGATACTGCAATCGAATGGCCGGGTAGTAGTAACAGGAATAGGCAAAAGTGCCAATATTGCCGCTAAAATCGTATCAACACTTAATTCTACCGGTACTCAGGCTGTATTTATGCATGCTGCAGATGCCGTTCATGGCGACCTGGGGATGATAAGGCAGGAAGATATCATTATTTGCCTCTCAAAAAGCGGGAATACACCTGAAATCAAGGTCCTTGTTCCATTACTGAAACTATTGGGGAACAAACTGGTTGCCCTTTCGGGGAATAACGATTCATACCTGGCAAAGCAGGCTGACCTGGTTCTTGATACAACGGTTCCTCGTGAAGCATGCCCCAATAACCTGGCACCCACATCAAGCACCACAGCTCAACTGGTGATGGGTGATGCACTCGCGGTGGCTTTGCTCGAATGCCGCGGTTTTACAGCAGGAGACTTTGCGCGTTACCACCCTGGGGGAGCCCTCGGGAAAAGACTGTATCTTCGGGTGGCCGATCTTTACATTAATAATGAAAAGCCCGTTGTTTTGCCCGGTGCGGGAATCAGGGAGATCATAATCGAAATTTCATCCAGGCGCTTAGGCTGCACTGCTGTGGCTGAAGACGGAAAATTATTCGGGATCATAACGGATGGTGACCTGCGCCGTATGTTGCAGGGAAGCACCGATGTAGGTTCATTGAAAGCTACCGATATTCTTTCCCCGACCCCGCTTACGGTAACCTCGGATGCCATGGTGAGCGATGCCCTCGACCTGATGCGCTCACGAAATATTACCCAGCTTTTGGTTGTTGATGCGGGGAAATATATGGGAGTAATCCATTTGCATGATATTCTTAAGGAAGGAATAATCTGATCGGGATTTGGCTTTATGGATTAGGATCTGGGGCACTGAAATTCCTGCTAATTGAATATTGGCTGGCGTTTCAATTTTATTTTTGCTTACATCAAGTTAATCCCATACTGCTACATACAGGTGTGAAACAGGCTAAATCCTGTCAGCAAAATTGGTAACCTCTGCTTTTAAATGAAAATTTTTTTATGCAGGCAAAACGTTTTAAGTAAGCATGTATAAAAAATTATAATGCTGCTAAGCTTTGAAAAGAATAAAATTATAAACCATGGGTGATAAAGTTGATCAGTTCAACGAGTACCGGGACCGGATGAACGAACGCATCCTTTCGGCTGATAATAAGGTGGTAAAACGAATTTTTAACGTTGATACCAATGCATATACTGATGGTGCCCTGCCAGTTAAAACGAAGGAACTCCTGGGCCTGGTGGCTTCAATGGTGATGCGTTGCGACGATTGTGTCAGGTATCACCTTTTGAAATGTGAAGAAAACAATGTTTCGGAAGCAGAACTCTTCGAAGCTTTGGGCATTGCTACCCTGGTCGGAGGAACGATAGTTGTCCCGCATGTGCGTCGCGCGGTTGAATTCTGGGACGACATGAAAGCCTGACGGCAGGCAGGGATAGCGGTCCGGGATATGTAGGCTTAACTGGCTGCTAATATCTGGAATTCTAAGCCGAAATGAACTTAACCCCGAGTAAAGATGTTGATTTAGTGCCGATAAGCCAAACTCAACCTAATCAGTCAGAGCCGGTATACTAATTGAGGTATGCGCTTTGATTCGTAATAAAAAATATGGGTAATCTATTAACTAAGAAACTGGCATTGTATGTTTTAAGCCTTTTGCTTTTCCTGGCATCAGGTTCTTTCATGCTTTGTTCGGCGCAGGAGGCTACTAAAATAATGGGAATGGTGCGGGATGCCCAGACAGGTGATACACTTCCCTTTGTCAGCATATATTTCAAGGATACACAAGTCGGGGCCACAACCGGTTTCGATGGTCGTTTTTCGCTCGAATCACGTAAAGCCTCTGATACCCTCGTGGCATCGTACGTTGGTTATGCTACCATATACCTTCCGATACAACGAAATCGTTTCCAGGTGGTTGACATACAAATGCGACCCGAAAAGTACGAACTGGCCGGGGTCGTTATTCATCCCCGTGAAAACCCGGCCGAAATTCTTCTTCGGAAAATTATTGACCACAAACCCCAGAATGATCCGGATAAGGTAGAAACTTTCCAGTGCCAGGCTTATACGAAAATGCAGTTTGATGTCAACAACCTGGGTGATAAATTTAAAAACAGGCGCATACTCGAGCCCTTCAGGTTTATCTTCGAACAAATGGATACCAGTGTTATTAATGGCAAGGTTTACCTCCCGGTCATGATTTCAGAGTCCTTCTCGGATCTTTATTTCCGCAAGTCACCCAGGGTAAAGAAAGAGATAATCCGGGCTTCACAAATCTCTGGCGTCGAGAATACGAGCATGTCGCAATTTGTGGGCAATATGGTGCAGGACGTCAAAGTGTATGATAATTTCATTAATATTTTCCAGAAGAACTTTGTCAGCCCGATTTCGAATTTCGGTTTGCTTTATTATAAATATTACCTGGTCGATTCCACCAACATTGGGAATAAATGGTGCTACAATGTCATGTTTAAGCCAAGGCGGAAGCAGGAATTTGCGTTTACTGGCAATTTCTGGGTGACCGATACTTCTTATGCCATTAAAAAGCTCGAAATGAGAATGGCCGGAGACGCCAATATTAATTTCATCAATGATATGGTGATCTCGCAGGAATTTGAAATTACAGGCAGCGGGCAGTGGATGCTTTCGCGCGAACAGACGGTTGCCGACTTTAACTTGGTGGAAGATGCAAAAATAACCATGGGCTTCTTTGGCACCCGAACCGTTTTGTATTCCGACTATGATTTCTCACCTGTCCGTGACGAGAAAATCTATTCCATGCCGAATAATGTGATAGTGCTGGATGATGCAAACCGGAAAACTGATGATTTTTGGAAAAAAACCAGGCCCGAAGCCCTTTCGCACCGCGAAGCCTCCGTTTACCGCTTGAGCGACACCCTGAAAAAAATGCCCCTGTTTAATACCTATGTCGATGTTATTAAAACCCTGGCAACCGGGTATTATGTAAAGGGAAATATGGAATGGGGCCCTTATGCATCAACATACAGTTATAATGCTCTTGAAGGAAATCGTTTCAGGGTTGGAGGCCGCACAAGTAACGCTTTTTCCACGCACACCCAGCTGGATGGATACCTGGCGTATGGTACCCGTGATAATGGACTGAAATATCACGCTGGTTTTATGTATATGTTAGGCAAAACCCCCGACAGGGTGCTCAGCGGGTCCTATAAATATGATATGGAGCAGCTGGGAATGTCAGAAAATGCATTCCGCGAGGACTTTATACTAAACTCACTCTTCCGGCGGAACCCTCAGGATAAACTCTCAATGGTTTCGGAATACAAAGGATCCTATAAACACGAATGGTTTACCGGGTTTAATAATACTATTGGCATTAATAACCGGCGTATTTTTACCTTGGGGGGATCAGGTATCAACCTTTATGACCCTGTTACACTCGATTATGTTCAGCGCGACCACATAACTACCACCGAATTGTCCTTTGATCTTCATTATGGGTACAGGGAAAAGGTCCTGGCCGGTGAATTTGAGCGTACGGCCGTAAGTTCGCAGTACCCTGTGTTTAATATTCATTACGCATATGGCGTTAAAGGATTGTTCAACGGGGAATATGAATACCACAAGTTGGGGTTCAATGCCACCCAATGGTTTAGTTTCCTGTCAGCAGGATACCTGAAATATACCATAGAAGCTGGTAAAACATGGGGAACCCTGCCTTTCCCGTTGATGAATATCTACGCTGGTAACGAAACATTTTACCATGACGATTATGCCTTTAACCTGATGAACTATTACGAGTTTGTCAGCGACGAATATGCTACCTATCACCTCATTTACCATATGGAAGGATTTCTCCTGAACCGTATCCCGGCCATACGTAAGCTGAAATGGCGCGAAGTGGCACAACTCAAGGGCGCCGTGGGTCATACATCAATCGATAATAAGTTGTATAACCAGTTGCCTGCCGGCAGTTATTTCATCAGCAAACCCTATATGGAAGCAGGTATAGGAATTGAGAATATCTTCCGTTTTATCAGGGTGGATGCCGTGTGGCGTCTGTTTTACAACGATCATCCCAATATCAAGCCTTTCGGGATACTTGTATCAATGAGTTTTGATTTTTAAGAAATACAGGCTTGGAGGTAAAGGATTATTTACATGTCAGCTGCGGCCCCTAACCCCCAACCCCTAACCCCTTACCCTAATACCTCCCGGGCATAAATGATTATTTACTACCTTTACCGCGTGAAAGTATCAATATGATATTACGTACCGAAGACATTGTTAAAAAGTACCGACAGCGAACTGTTGTGAACCATGTTTCCATACAGGTGGCGCAAGGTGAAATTGTTGGGCTGCTTGGACCAAACGGTGCAGGGAAAACCACTTCTTTCTATATTATTGTTGGCCTTATCAAGCCTCTCCAGGGAAAAGTATTCCTGGATGATCGCGAAATTACCAATGAACCCGTATACCGCAGGGCGCAAATCGGCATTGGTTACCTGGCCCAGGAAGCCTCTGTTTTCCGCAAACTGAGTGTTGAGGATAACATCACGGCGGTGCTCGAATTTACGAAACTGAATAAACACGATCAGGCCGAGAAACTTGAGTCACTGCTCGATGAGTTCGGGCTGCAAAATGTCCGTAAGAGTATGGGCATACAACTTTCGGGAGGTGAGCGCCGCCGGACCGAAATTGCCCGGGCCCTGGCTACCGATCCGAAATTTATACTGCTCGACGAACCCTTTGCCGGAGTCGACCCGATAGCAGTCGAAGATATTCAGAATATTGTAGTAAAACTCAAAGCTAAAAACATCGGTATCCTGATTACCGACCACAACGTACACGAAACCCTTAATATTACCGACAGGGCTTACCTTTTGTTTGAAGGATCGGTACTTAAATCTGGCTCAGCTGAAGAGTTGGCCGAAGATGAGCAGGTTCGCAAGGTATACCTCGGCAGCAATTTTGAACTACGCAGGTAAAAAGTACAGAATTATTTCCGGGAGTTATCCTCAGCTCAAACTTGGTTAACGATTGAGGCAGTTTCTTTATGTGTAATCATCAGCCAATCTTCCGGCAGTCGAATTTATCCTTTCCCAAATACGAGTATTCTGATTTCTGAAGTTAAATTGCCAGAAAAAAGCAATAGACAGCTTTTTAATAGGCTGCTGTTTCCCGGATGCCGTAAAGGACCTGTGCTGATTAATGATGATAAGGTAAAACTGGTAAAGGTTCATGTGACAGGCTGGAGGTGCAAACGTATGAAATATTGTTTATAGCATAGATTATGAGATATATAGAATGCAGATGACAAATTTAATATTCTGATCCTGAAATGGTTATCGTCTTTTTCTTCATAATCATTTCAAACCTGCTCTTCGAAAAGAGTATCGCAGGGGTGTACGAGAAAATTTTTAGGCCTTCCTGCATAAACTAAATCATGATCCACATCATAAAAAAACAAATTTAATGATGTAATTTTATGCACTCTAAGTATCACACGTATGCCTCTGCCTGTTCCTGATTTATGTGTTCCCTTTGTTTATGATGATTCATGCTTTGATTTGCTGACAAACGCGGAAAAGGAGGTGGTTAGCGCTCACTCGGTTATGGTACACTATAAAAAGGGCGAAATGATTTGCAAGCAGGGTTCCTTTGCCTCACATATCATGTACCTGGAAGAAGGATTGGTTAAAATCTACCTGGAAGGAAATCCCAAGGACCTGATCCTTTCCATTACTCCCCATAAAAATATGATGGGACTCCAGGCTCTTTTCGAAGGGAACAATACCTTCTTGTACAGCATCTCCACCTATACACAAACTGCTGTGCGTATGATTGATATCCAGGTGTTTAAACAGCTACTCAGGCAAAACGCCATTTTCGCTTTCAGGATCATCAACCTTCTGAACGAAAGTACTTCTCAGTCGTATGGGCGTTTCCTGAGCCTCACCCAGAAACAGTTACACGGCAGGCTGGCTGACATTCTATTGTGTCTTTCGAGGAAAATATTTAAATCCGAATCCTTCGAACTTCCTTTATCGCGCAGCGATCTGAGCGACCTGACCAGCATGTCGACCGAAAGCGTGATCCGTATCATGAAAGACTTTAAGGACGATAAGATCATAGATATAAATAACAAATCGATCACACTGCTGGATATTCCACGACTGGATACCATCAGTGCCAAAGGATAAACTAAAGCCGGTTTTCAAACTAATTGCATCTTTATTGTTGCTCTGGAGCCTTTTATACATGAAAGATGCCGGACCTGGAAAAGTATGTTTATAGGTTAATCTTGCGGTGATCATTCTTTCGGACCTATACAGCCGGTAATGTCGCTCAGTCCAATCTGTGCATCATAAAGATCCAGCACATCGGATTCGTCAAGCAGTATAACCCGGTCAATTTTGTTATCTGCCTGCCGGTACCATATTTCGGCATAAAATCCGGAAAGGCTGTAGAGGTGCACATTATAAAAGAGGAAAACCCTGCTGAATACATGACGGCCTTTATCCAGCAACAGTTCTACCTGGCGGAAGATGGTAAGTTTACGGAAGTCATCACTGTTCACTTTTCATGGGATTTAGCCAACATTATCAAGAATTGTCATTGTTCTAACGCTACCTGGATTGGATTTCAGTATGGTATTTTTGCCTGAGAAGCTGCAGTCCTTCAAGGTCGGTCCCGGGATCGTATACGCGCACAAACTCAGCAATACCGGATTTGTCGTATATGGCTGCCTGGGCCACGTCGTAGGTTTTGTAACCTGAATTATTGCGTATGTCGATGGTGGTTGTTTCGAATTGGTCCCAGGTCAGAAACGACGGCAACTTAAAATAATACGTGTGCCGCCTGTCACAGTCCTTA
>JBAXXB010000096.1:0-13978 GCA_037128115.1 Bacteroidota bacterium | reverse complement strand
GGGAAATGGTGAGATACGCCGGGTGAATGTGAATGCAGCCCCGCTCGAAATTGAAGGTTTCAGGATCGTAAAGGATTCAGGGATTGGGACATACCAGATTTTCCAGGAAACATACCACCCGGAAATATATCAACACTACCACCTCGGAGGTAAAAAACGCAATTATGAATACCGTCTTACCTCACTCGACCGTGCCCAGGAAGCCGGCATTGATGATGTAGGCATAGGTGCACTATTTGGATTATACGACTGGCGTTTCGAGGTGATGGCCCTGGTTCGTCATACCAACCACCTGGAAGCTTGTTATAATGTGGGACCGCATACAATTTCTTTCCCCAGGATACAGGAGGCTTCGGCCATGAATTTTGACGGGAAATACAAAGTTACAGACGAAGAATTTACGCGCCTTGTAGCCATTCTGAGGCTGGCCGTTCCCTATACCGGGCTCATACTTACTGCCCGTGAAAATGCTGCTGTAAGGGATGAAGTAATGCGTTTTGGCGTTTCACAGATCGATGGGGGAACGAAATTGGAAATCGGTAGTTATTCTGAAAACAAGAATGAAGAGCAGAACCTGAACCGTGAGCAATTTCACATCAATGATTCGCGCTCATTAAACGAGATTATAGATGAACTGTTATCGGGTGACTACTTACCTTCATTCTGTACGGCATGTTACAGGCTGGGGCGCACTGGTGAGCATTTTATGGAGTTTTCGGTGCCTGGGTTCATCAAGAGATTCTGTTCGCCCAACGCTATTCTTACCCTTACCGAATACCTCGAGGATTACGCTCCTGCTGAGACCAAAGCCAAGGGATACAAAGTGATTGATGAGAACCTGACAGAACTGGAAAAGGCACATGAAAAAGTAGATGTTCCTGAAATACGCACACGCATTGAAAAGATAAAGGCTGGCGAAAGAGATCTTTATTTTTAATCCGGCCATTTTAATAAAAGCTGTTTTAACACAATTAGACCATGACTGAAACAAGAATCCTTGGTTTGCTTGTTACCGACCGTATAAAAGAAGCAGGCCGTACCCAATTGATACTGAGCAAATATTCGCGGCTTATACGCATCCGGCTCGGGTTCCATGAATTGAACGATAATGTCTGCAGCCAATCCGGTATTATAGTCCTGCACCTTACCGGCAAACCCGAAGAATGGTCGGAGTTTGAAGAAGAGCTGGGCCATATTGGCGGCCTCGAGGTAAAATACATGTCTTTCACTTATTAAATCCTTCCTCGATGAAAGAAGTCAGAATATTAGGCGTTATGATTAATGATCCTTCGAAAGGAGCCGATAAAATTCAGAACATCCTAACCAAATACGGATGTTGTATACGCACCCGCCTGGGAATGCACGACATAGATGAGGAATATGCAAGTGAAACAGGCCTTATGCTGTTGGAAATTATGGGTGATTTGCATGAGTGCCTGAGGCTCGAAAACGAGCTGCTTGACCTCGAGGGAGTGGATGTGCAGAAAATGGTCTTCAGGAAATAATCACTAGTTTTGATCGATGTGAAGATCAATTTTAACAGATATTCTCTTTTCAATTGAAGAGATATTTTACTCGTTAAAAATTGGCCTGTCATTTATCTCATTCCGCTTCCCAATATAGTCAGGGATCCCTTGTAGGTATCCGTCTGGTAAAAACCAACCGTCTTCAAAATAAAATAGTATGCGCCATCGGGCACCCCTTTGGCCGACCAGTCATTTTTGTAATTTGAATCGGCATAGAGTTTCCGTCCCCAACGGTCGAAAACAAGCAGTTCCATATGCTCAAATTCAGTAGTGACCTTTATTTCCTCTCCGGAACCTGTCTTGGATTCATTAAGTATGGTAAAGGATTCATTGATGCCATCCCCGTTTGGTGTTATTACACCGGGAATCTTCAATTTAACAGTTTTTATTGGTATCCGCAATTCAATCAGCGAATCACAGCCATTCTCATTTTTAATATGAAGCCTGAGCAGGTAATATTTATCGGTATTGGTATTAGCCCTGGAATATACATGTGTGGGTTTGAATTCGACAGCCGTATCTCCATCTCCGAATTCCCATAATGGAGGGTCAACCACATGGGTAGGAGAGACCTCCTGGAACGAAAAAGTAAGCACGGGGTTCTCCAGGTAAATAGCGGTATCAGAATTGCCTTCGATGATAAGTTTAACGTTAGCTCCTGGCAGGCCATTAACAATGAATGCACTGTCGAGACGGCATCCCCAGGAATCAGTAATGGTAATCAAATTTCCTGCTCCCGAACATAAGCCGGTTTGAATGGAATCAAAACGGCCGGGTTTGCCATTCCATTTATAACCAAGGGGCGCGGTACCCCCCATTGCGCTTGCCGAAAAGTTGGCATCGCATAAATTGGAACAGGTGGGATCAATTTGGGTCAACAGTACATTAATTTGCGGGCTCACACCTGCGTGACCATCTATAAAGACTATAGGGGTATTACCAGCTGCCGTGTGATACCTGCTGCCATTTTCAAGCCAGTGTATCGCTGTTGAGCCCGAAAGCCCTTTAAATCGCAGCCACACAAGAGTGTCTTTTGCAAGGGATGCCGGAGTAGCCCTGGACCAATTAATTATGATGGAATCATTATCATTGGTAACTGTAAAAGCCCCCCCGGAAAGAGCGGAATTCACAGCAAAATGTTCTATAAATTCAATAACACTACTATTAAATGCCAGCGCAAGCCTGAGTGTATCCACTCCATTCATATTCTGCACTACCACCGGCATTGATGTAGGTGTATTGTAGCACATCTGGGAATTGCCAATTTCTGTAATAACCTGGGCTTTAAGCTTTTGGGAAATTGATAAAAATATAAAGACTAAGAAAATCAGGGTCAGGAATTTGCGCATGCTTATTTTCGAATCAGGGATTGTATTCTGTTTATAGCTTTTCAGGGCACTAATTTAAGGAATTTATTGTATTCTGTATATAAGAACGCAGAGAAGCTCATTTTCGTGTTTATAAACTGAATTAATATCTGCCGGATTGAACCATCATTATGGTACAGTCCTGAACGACTTCAATACCCTGTTTGCAGAGTACATTTTCGAATTCAGCATTTTCGGTTCCTGGATTAAAAATAACCCGGCTTGGACCAAGTTCCTGAATATATTCGTACCAGGGAGCCTGGTTTTGGGCACTCATATACAATGTAATCGTGTGAATTCCATCCAGTTCAGGATAACCATTCAGTACCTGAACCTCATCAATATAGCCCGGGCGTAGTCCTAATGCAGTCACCGGGTAATGCGCTGAAGTGAGAGTTTTTACACAGATATTCGAATACCGGGTTTCTTTCAGGCTTGCTCCAATAACCAGAGTAGTTTTAGGCATGAGTGAAGCGGATTGAGTTCATTTTCAAAAACTCTTATACTTCCCTCAGCAGGATTTCGAGGTTTTCGAAGCGACGGCGGTAATCGTCGCCTGCCCTGCTGATAATCTCATGTGCCTCCTCCAGGCCGAAAGTATGTGTAATTTCAACCCTTTTTTCCTGCCCGGGCAAGTCTTTATAAGTCAGGAAATAGTGTTTCAGGCGATCTATAACAAGTTCGGGACAGTCGGAAATGTCTTTATAATCGCCGTATACGGCATCGTTGCGCAAAACGCAAATAATCTTGTCGTCCGATTCATTTCCGTCAATCATCCTGAATCCACCTATTGGGATTGCTTTAACCAGGATATCGCCATGCGAAATAACCTTTTCGGTAAGTACACAAACGTCAATCGGGTCACTGTCACCTTTTATATCAGTACGTCCTGATTTTTCCATGCAATATTCGGCTACCGATTTACCGCTGTATGTCTGCGGAAGGAACCCATACATGGCGGGAACGACGTTGGAATATTTCTGGGGGCGATCTATTTTAAGGTAACCGCTCACCTTGTCAACTTCATATTTTACGGTATCCGTCGAGACCATCTCAATAAAACAGGTCAGGCAATGAGGCGATTCGTCGCCCAGTTCAACGCCATGCCATGGATGCGATTTATACCTCAAGCCCATCAGTTTGCCGATGGGGTCCATAATTTTATTTGACATTTCCTGGAGTTTTTATTGGTCTACTTGTTTTATGCAAAAGTACGTAAATGCAGCAAGTATTGCCCGTATTTTTTAATATTCAGGACAGTATCACTTCACACTATCGATATAGCAGTTTATTCCGGGCTTTCCGAGTAATTTCAGAATACCATTTGCCGTTTTACGGCTGCCATAGTAGCCCAGTCTTACTTTGAAATAGCCATTTTCGGAAGCAATAAGCCATTTCCGCCCGGTGGTAGTGAGAAGATCTGCTGAAAGTTGTTCGGCTTGCGCATAGGTTTTGAGTGCTCCAGCCTGGATATAATAATTACCCGCCACGCCTTTGCTGCTTGAATCTGTCAGAGAAGGACTCAGAGCAGATGCTTCCTTTGCCAAAGAGATAGTTTTTGCAGATTCTTTGGTTTTTGATGGAAGCTCATTATTGCCTGAATTTATTTTTTCCGGTTCTTTGAATTTACCAGCCTTTTCAGCAAGGCCAGCATTATTAGATCCCGATTTTTGGGCTACTTCCGGATTAAAGTTTGTTGTCGGTTTATTAATTTTCGTTGGAGTTATAGCAGAATGGATTAGTCCGGTTTTTATAGGATTGTTCTCGATCTTCTTCTCATTTTGTTTCGCTTCCTGTTTAAGCCCCTTTGTTTGTGACCCTTCTGGTTCAATATTAGGTTCTGAACTGTTCTCACTTTTCTTATTCTTATCCGATCCAGTTGAAAGCTGGGTTGTGGTTTGTTTCGGCTCCGAGGATTCTGGTTCAGCCAGTTTCGGGTCAGGAACCAGGATGCCCTGTACATCGCTATTTTCTTTTACCAGTTGGAATTCAATATTATCAATAATATCGCCATTTATGGTAGGCTGAATTTTAAAATCATAGCTTGCGGGATGAGGAATTGCTTTCAGGCGTGAAAGCTGCATGCTGTCAATTTCGGCATAGTAGCTTCCCGGCCCTAAACCGATAAAGGTAAAATATCCATCTGATTCACTCTGCACTTTAGTGACCATTTTACCTTCTGCAGTGAATATATTGATTACAATCCGGCCTTGTGGCTTGAGCCTGGACCCTGTTTTTATATAAACCGTGCCGTTGATTTCTGCCATAACCTTGATGGGTACTTCGAGTAGTTTAAATTGGTTCGGATCCATAAGGATGCTTATTGCTTTATCCGGTATCTGCCAGGCAATATTATCAAATTGTGTATCGCTGAATTCAAGCATATAACTGGCAAAGGGTTCCAGGTCCAGGATACGGATAATAGAATCCCCCGAACTGGGCAGTATTCTGCCACCATTCATGCGTATATTCATGCCTTTGGTGATGGGTTCATTATCATCGCGGTGGTTGTTGTTGTTGATATCCAGGAAAGGGATTATTGTTAATCCGGCTCTGCCAACCTGTGAGCGTCTGTCGGCGATCACCCTGCCGTTACCGCTGCCAAATGCAAAGCTACCCCTGGCGCTCTGGCCTGTTGAGAAGTATTTATCCGATACCCGCGTATTCAGGCTGATTTGAGCAAAAGACAGATCATACCTGAAGGTTAACTCCACGCTGTTAAACCCGGAACGTAGATTGTTCTCCCAGATGAGTGAAAGGTTACATCTAGGGGAGAAATTATTTTCAATTTCGGCTTTGGTGAAAACCAGGTTCTTGTTTGAGAAATCATATTGTGCCTGAGGACGAAAAGAAATAGTTTTAAACAGGCGAAATCCAAGAGCGAGGTTGCCATAAATATAGGTGTCGTAATTTCCAAGCCAGTTAGCATTCCCCGTAAAATTGGCACTCATGCCTTTGTAAAATGTTGAAAGGGTTGCTTCTGCAGTTGAGTAGGTGGTTTCTTTGAGTATATTCTGTGTATACGACAAACGGCTATAGGCTTTTAACGATCGGAACGAAATAGGCAGAGAAATTCTTATTTTGCGCTCTTCCAGATAGTTAAAAGTAATGGCTTTTTGTTCATGGGCATACTTGGTATAGTCGATGTCTACAACCAGACTGGAAGGTAAACTATAGCTGATGAGCGCCTTTGACCGGACACCATAGGCATATTCGCCATTGATCAGGAAATTATTGAATAATTGAGCCGACCCGTTGACAAAAGGGATGGATGGAGCTGAACGTATGGATGAAAGGTACTCAACTCCTCCGCCTACTGTAAAGTGCCGGCTTATCCCGAAGTTTGCTTCCCCATGTGTGAAAAGGCTGTGGCTTGTGTCCTGAACCATGGCTGAAGCAATGGTATATTCGAATTCGTGTTTGGGCAGGAAGTTAAACGGTACATTTATTGTCTGCTCTTTCTGTCTTTCTTCACCCCATGGGCCATAAAACTTAACCAATACATTGGATGATCCGTAAACCAGGGGTATATCAAATTTAAAAAACCCGGAAGCATCAGCGGTGGTAAAATCAATTATTACATTATTTATATAGAGTTCAACTGTCCAGCCTGGTTCAGTGAAATCTGTCATGGTAAAGGTTCCGAACGATCGCCGGTATGTGGTCGGAGTATTCGTAATAACCAAGCCGATCAGTGGGGAGTAAATACTGGCAATCGATCGCGAAGATATCTTTCCCAAAGTAACTTGCTTAACTGCTTTTGTACTATTGTTGGCCCATCTCCAGCGGTACTGTTGTTGTCGTTGATCAAAATTTGTTTTTGAAGAATAATTGAGTTCAATATTGGTTTCTCCTCCCAGGAATTCAGTTCCCAACCCAAGCATTGCACGTGTTTCGGTAGCTCCGTTGCTGGTCTGGGTTGAATACAGGGCCCAATCAGCCATATTGCCTCTCAGAAGATGGTATCTTCTTAAATATGTTGTATCGACAGATATTTCCCCTCGTAGACGACTGATATTCTTGCGCATCTGTTCGAGCCTTAATTCTTTCAGTACCGGTAATTCATGGCTGCTTTTGAGTTCTATGGTCAGGCTGTTGAAATTAAATTTACAGACCAGTCCAAAAAGCTTACCGTATTGGTCAAGTTTCAATGCAATACCATAGGTTTCAGTATAGAGTAGTTCGTTCTCACCCAGCATATTGAGTTTACCGTCAACGAAAACCGAATGTCCCGCAAGATTAATAAAATAGGGATTGTTCTCTGTTAAGAAAATGCCCCTGATGGAATCATTCGAAGTGGAAATCTCACAGTTTATTTTCAGGCATTTGAATATTTCTTCACAGGGAAGGTAAATCTCATTGTTTTTATATATTGCTGTTACTTCATAGCCACCAATGCCTTCAACAAGTAAATACACTGGTATTTCCTCATAATCAGTGGCTGAAACCTGGGCTTTGGAGCTTTCAGGGAACACAAGCAGGATTAAGAGTAGGGACATAGCCAAAAATACCCTGGAACAGGTTTGTAACACCTTGATTTTAGTACGAAGTGTTGACGGAGCGTCTGGACCAGTAGTAAGTGCGAAAGTCATCAGGCTACTGTTGGACGAAGGTTATAGAAAAATATCCTATATAATCTCCGGATGGGTTAACCAGGCGATTCCCTATAAACAGTGTGCCTCCAATGCGCACCTGGGTGCGGGAAGGCTGATTCATAGTATTTATGAAAGGAGAAGTCGGAATGGACGATCCTATATGCATAGTTAGATTGCCGCCATTATTTCCTGTTAAAATAACATCAGGACCATTAACTATATTGATAATAGAACCTGGATTAGCCTCAATTTCGAAAATGGCGGGGTAATACTGATAGCCTAAATAAACAGGAATAATATCACCGGTAACTGAACGGGAACCCTGCGGGTCAATAATAACCTGTCCTCCGGTATTACCTTGGATAATAGCCCCGAAACTCAGGTTTTGAAAGGTAGTAACGATAAGGGGCTGAGGTGGTTTTTCCTGCGAAAAAGCAGAAATAGAGAAAAGCATTAAAACCAGCACACCCAAAACTGAGCGCAATGCTTTTGCCTGAAACGCCATATGTATTGGTTTGGGTATCATTAGTTGGGAATATAGAGTTTTTGTGAATGGGCACCTTGCTGTGAATATAAGGTTAAGATGTAGATCCCGGCAGGAAAATGGTAATCAAACTGGTGTGCTCCATCACCTAAATGATCATTTTGAAACAGGATCTGGCCTAACATATTACTTACCGACAGCCGGGCTTCGTTACCCCTGGCAAGTTCAACAAAAATATTGAGTTTTCCGTTTTCTATATCTGCAAAAAAAGTATCCTTTTCCCTGGGTATATGTACCAGGTCTTTTGTGCTGAATAATAAGGCGAAGCGGTTGTCTGAAGTTCCTTTGTCGAGGTAAACATGGTATACCGGATTCTGCTGTAAATCCTGGATAAGACCTGTTTTGTTATCTGACAGGTATACACGTAAGCCACTCGAAATGTCTTTTATATCGAGAGCGGTCAGATAGATCCAGCCTGATTGCTCGGTAATCAAACCTAAGGGTGATTTGGTTATACTGTCAGCCGGGTAAGGAATACCACTGATAGATAACTTTTCCTCTTTTGGCGTAAGGGCATAAAGGTTCGGTACGCTTATATCGGTATTCATCAGCTTCAAGGCATCGAACATCTGGTCAAAACCGGAAGTGGCAAAATCATTAAAGTAGACTACTGCCGGGTCTGCCATTTTTTCGTTTTCGTAAATAGCTGTTAGCCTGATTATCGGGTGTCTCTCGTCGTACGAAGATTTATGAAAGGATGTAGAAAGGTTATTAATCCTGACCCGGTTATCCATGCCAAAGCTTGCTGTTACCGGGAATTGTCCATTCGTTACATGTACGAAAAATCCCTGCAGGGAAGGAATGATATTATTTGCTATCCCGTTGCTGGATACCCCGTTGATATAAGTACTGTAGGTTCCTGTGTATTGGTTTGACGAGCCTGCATCGAAAAAATATAGTGCATTGTCAATATTAGTCTTAGTCCAGCCACTGGTAGCATTCCAGTCAATAGGAGAAGGGTATGGATTGCCTGCAAGGTTAAAACCATGTGTATAAATTCTATCATGGTTGTACAAGGTCTGAGTCGTCAAAATATTATTACTTACTTCCCCGGTGATGTTAACCGTTTTGGCAGGAATGGAAATGCCGAAATTTGCAGCATAGCCGTTCATTGGCAACAGGACGTTGGTCGGGACTATATATCTGGTCCAGCCTGTTGAGTATATTGCAATTCCCAGTGAGTCCCTGTGGTTATCTTCGTTGTAAGAATAAAAAGTCGGGAATGAAGCCGAAAGATCCACTTCATCCGCGAATTCATTTACGGTGGCTGCCTGGAAAGGAGAACTAAAGTATTTGTAGCCGAATGCCGAAGGGAGATAGCGTTGCATAGTAACGTTGCCGAGTACATTCCCTGCTCCACTTCCATCAATAAGGGCTGTTTGTGCTGCTGTGGATAGAAGGGTAAGTTTCCCCCCGGTATTTAAAGTGCCGTTGGTACATAGAAGAACACCCCTCAGCGACATCATCTGGTTATTAAGGCTGAGGCTGTTTGTCCTGTTTATCGTAAGGTTGTTGAGTAATGGGTCCGATGTAAAAGTTCCGGAAGGGATGGTAAAGGCCGCTCCATTGGTGTTGCCAGCGGTCCCGAAAACAAGGTTGGTATTGGCTGTTGTAGTTAATGTTCCTGCTGACCGGGTAATCGGCGTATCTGAATTTTGAAACGTCAGGGTCATAGAGCCGGGAGAAAAAGCCCCGTTGGATAAAGAAAGAATACCATTGATCGTGATATTATTAGCCAGAGCAACCCCGGCAATATTATCAACAGTCAGGTTATTCAGTTTGTCGTTCAGGAATTGGCTGGCTATGGTCTGTAATGCTGTTCCACTATAGGAAAAGGTCGATGAATTGGTGAAGGCATCCAGATGCCCGGTATTGGCCGTAATTGAATTGAGCAAACGTAAGTTTCCGTTGAGTGCCACATTGAGTGCGTTATTCACGGTCAGGTTATAAACAGCGTCGTTATAAAATGTTCCCGCCGGAATGGACTGTGCTAAAGAACCCGCAAATTCTGCAGTTGAGTTTATAGTAGAAGCATCAATTTGTGCTCCATTTGTGAATATCAGATCACCTTTAATAGTGAGCTTAAACCCATTTATGACCATTCGGTAGGTCGATTGCGCGTTGGTAATGTTGGTTACTGAACGGTTCTGGTCCAGCTGGCAATGGTTAACAGGCACATCATCAAAAACGATATTGGCATCTGTGGCTGGCACTGTATTATCTGTCCAGTTTCCGGCTATATTCCAGGCATTGCTGATCGTCCCTTTCCATTTATTGATAACCATCCGCTCCCAGGCACCAATAGTAGGTGGAATGCCTCTGAGTATAGAACCAAAATCCAGTGTGATACCAGTTCCGCTTATGCCTGGCAGGCTGACATTGACCTTATAATCGGTAGGATTACTCCCACTTATTGTTCCAAAAGCCGGGTTGGTACTAATACTGGAAGCATCTTTCCCGGTTACGATAGGTAAAGTAGTTTTATTTGCGTTGTTATAGAATCCCAGAACACCGCCCGTCCCGGTCACATAATAATCGTTGTAATCAACTGTCAGGTTCGTATTTGCAGTATAATTGAAATAAGCGGCAAAATGTAAATTAGTCCCTCCGCTTGTCGATCTTACATTTGTTAAAAGATTATTTCTGAAATTACGGGTATTAGTCGTTACAGCACTGTATAAAGCATATGACTTGTAAATAATTCCAGAAGCCAGGCTACCCCAGATATATACTGTATTGAAATAGAGATTGTTATTGTTGTTGGCAGCACCGGTTTCGTAAATACCATATAAGGTTGCAGCTGTATTCCCACCCAAATCAATAATATTGTTGGAGTAGGTTGTGTTCCCGGCAGCAATTTTAATTCCATAAATGGAAGCTGTTCCCGGAGATGTTCCTGTAACTGATAAATCATGAATAAAATTGCCCGAAACAACGTTGGTCCCGGTAGAACCCGTAAAATATAAACCGCTTATATTCCCGGCGAACGCAGGGTATGAATTTGATAAATTGTAAATTACGTTCCCGGATATGGTCCTGGCTGTGGCCCCGCTCAAAGCGATGCCACACACCGAAGCGGTATTGGTTGCTGTAGTATTTCGGTTTGCAATACTTAAATCATGGATGATGTTATTGGATACGGTATTTGCACCAGACGCAGAAGTAGATCGTATTCCATTAATTACTCCGGCAGTGGCTGCCGTGGCATTATTTGTGCTGTTAAGAAGGTTGGCAATAGTATTATTGTTAATAATAGCAGTCCCTGTACCGGCAAAACTAATCCCGACAACATTCTGAATAGTTCCTGTACTCGTTGAACTCGCCTGAATACTGTTGGCCGTGGTCAGGCTTCCTATGGTATTGTAACTGATTGTAGTAGTGCCTGCTACCACTGTTTTATTAATTCCGTAAAAATTTGTCGCATTTGACGCAGTTCCGTTAGCTGCAATGATGGAACCAATGGTGTTGTTTTGACAATCAATAGTGCCTGCACTGGTTATGGTAATTCCATAGATGTTAGTCGAATTGGCTGTAGCATTAATTGTAACTGAGCCTGTTCCGGTCGCACTGCCAATGGTATTACCGGTAACTGTGCCAACATTTACTGCCCCCGCAATTATATTTATTGCTTGCCAGGGAGCTGTATTGCTACTGGTATAATTAAAGTTCTGAATCATGTTATTCTGTACCGATGATGCTGTAGTCGCACCTACGTTCAGGTAAATGCCATGAAACACATGAGTAACGGCAGCGTTAACAGTCAATGGGGAGCCTCCGCAAAGAGCTGCTTGCCCGCCTATATAATTACCTGTTACAGTGAAATTATTTCCTGCCGCATTATTAATATATATACCACTATAAACACTGCTGGCCATGGTAGGTATTATAGTTGTAGTTTCATAAATGCTGTTTCCACTAATACTAAAATCACTCGAAAAAGTAAAGATCTGTATAGCGAATGAACTGGATGCAGTCCTCCATATATCATAAATTGTATTGTTGCTGATAGTGTTTGCCGTATTTACCAGACCCGACGTTCCTGCAGAATAAATGGCATTTACAGGTCTGCCTGCTGCGTCGCTGGTAATGTAATTATGATCAATAGTATTGCTGTTATTCCCTCTTAAAGCCGTAGCCGTTGAGAAAAGAATGATACCTTTTGTTGCGCTGGTTGCGGCACCTTTGATAAAACAGTATTTTACAGTGTTAGATTCGGCTGTGTTGATAAATTGAATGGTTGAGGCAGATGTTCCTGTGTTGGTATTGGAAATTATTAAGTCATTTGAAGACCCGGCTGCCCCGACTCTTCCATCAATAGTCACATTATCGGCGCCATTCAGGTTAATGAGAGGACCCGCAACTGAACCGCTGATAGTAATCCCCGGGGTTGTAGGATACAGGGTCAGGGATGTCCATGCACCGGCATTAAGGCTGTTTGTACCTGCTTCGGACTTTGAATTCTTTTTTATGGTAACCGTAATAGTTTTGCCGGTTTGGTTTTGCGCGTTAATGGCGATAAAAGCTCCGGTAGCATTGGTCAGTGATGGGTAGTCACCATCAGCGCCGTTGGAACCGGCTACCGTGATAATGTCACCTGCAAGTATAACTATACTGGCAGTAGCCGTCACTATAGCACAGCCACCCGAGGCTGCAATTGTATAAGTCACAGTATAAGATCCCGCAGTACTGGTAGCAGGTGTAATCAAACCACTTGCCGCATTAATAGTTAATCCGGCCGGCGAAGCGGAATAGGTGCCACCTGCAGTGCCTGAAAAAATAACACTCTGAGTAGACTCCGATTTATAGTATGGCGATCCGGAATAGGAGATCGAAGCTGTTGGAAGTGTATTAATGGTAATGGAACTTGTTGCTGTAATCACACTGCAACCTCCGGCTGAAGAAATAGTATTTGTTATAATGTAGGTGCCAGGTGTGCTGGCAGTAATATCTACCTGGCCGGTAGAATTACTGATAAAGACTAAACCAGATGCGGAAGAAAATACTCCCGCCGAGCCACCTGCATTAAGAGTGGGATAAGGATCGGCTGCGTTGGAACAATAGGGTGAGCCTGTATAACTAAAAGTTGCAATTGGCAAAGCTGTGATGGTGACCGAAGTGCTTGATGAAATGGTATCACAACCGCCTGATGCAGGAATAGTATAGGTTACGATGTATGTGCCTGCTGCACTTGAACCTGGTGTAACAGCTCCCGTTGTAGAATTTAGTGTTAAACCCGATGTCGATGTGAAGGTGCCACCTGTATATGCTCCAGTTCCCGCTAAAATTACAGGCTGAGCCGTATTTATTGATGTACAATAAGGGCTACCTGCATAGTTGATTGTTGCGGTTGGTCTAACTGTGATTGTGATAAAGGCGGTAGCGGTTACTAGAGTGCAACCACCCATGGCCGCTATTGTATTAGTAACTGTATAAATCCCGGCAGTGCTGGCTGAAAGGTCCACCTGGCCAGTTGCTATATTCACAAAAACCAGCCCTGCACCTGAAGAAAATATTCCGGCAACACCTCCACCGCTGAAGGTCGGCGTCGGATTAGACGCGTTTTGACAATATGGACTAGCCGTATAACTAAATGTTGCTATGGGGAGTTCAGTTATTGTGACATTAGTTGAAGCTGTTACCTCTGAGCAACCTGCAGCAGCGGGAATGGTATAGGTAATTGTATAATTGCCGGCAATACTTGTACTTGGAGTAATTGCTCCATTGGATAAATTGATAGTTATACCCGCTGGTGTGACGGAATATGTTCCCCCACCGGAACCGGTAAGAGTAACGCTTTGAGGGGCCGTCAATGAGTTGCAGAATGGTGCTCCTGGGTAAGAAATACTTGCTGTGGGGGCTGAAGTAATAATGACATTGGTTGAAGCCGTAATAGTTCCACATGCACCTGCAGTAATAGCATAGGTAACTGTATAGGAGCCGGGTACA
>JBAXXB010000095.1:0-14013 GCA_037128115.1 Bacteroidota bacterium | reverse complement strand
CTGAACTGCAGGCCAAATGGGGCTATGATCATTTCTGCGAATCTGGCGAAACCTTTAACATCGATGCCAAGTTGAACGGAGCGTATATTATACTGGGGCTTCTGTATGGCGAGGGCGATCCCATGAAAACGCTTGAGTTAACGACCCGTTGCGGGCAGGATGCCGACTGCAATCCCAGCAATGCCATGGCTGTGCTGGGCGTGATTATAGGTTTTGATAAATTACCTGCGGATATGAAGGAAGGAGTAACTCACATGGGTGATTCCTTATTCATCCATACCGATTATTCATTTAACAAAGCGGTTGAAAATACATACAAGTATGCCGTTAGGCTGATAGCGGAAAATGGCGGCAAAGTAAGTGAAAATGAAATTACAGTTCTAAAACAGGCACCGGTGGCTCCAACTTTGGAAGTGTCGTTTCCGGATGTTATACTGGAGAAAAAGGTAACTGTTTTTGATAAATCAGCCTGGACATATACCGGGAAATGGGAAACCTACCGGCATGCCGGCAAAACGTCCCCCGACCAGTCAATATATGCCGAAAAAGCAGGTGATGCCATCGAAATCAAGTTTACAGGTTCCGGGATTTCACTCGATGGAAATTGGGTCAGGGACGGGGGCAAAGCCGATGTTTTCCTTGACGGGAAACCCGTGCGGACCATTGATACCTATTACGACTACAACGAACAGGAACATGAGAATATAACGATATGGCATGTCACCGGCTTACCGGAGACTCCGCACAAGGTGAAACTGCTGGTAAAGGGAGTGAAGAAACCGGAATCAAAAGGCACTAAAATCTATGTTACAAAAGCCGTCATTTACAAAACGGTTCCAAAGAAAAGTGCTTCATACAAGTTTTCGTTTGAGTAAAAGGAACCGCCTGAATCACCCATGAAACAACTAAGATTTTTTCTTTCAATCTGCTTATTGCTGGCTTTTACCTTAAAGGTAGCGGCTCAGCAAAAAACCTATTGCAACCCTGTGAATATTGATTATGGGTACAGCCCTATTCCCAATTTCAGCGATTGGGGCAGGCACCGCGCTACGGCTGACCCTGTGGTAGTGAATTACAAAGGCGATTACTATCTGTTTTCGACCAATCAATCGGGATATTGGTGGAGTAATGATTTGTTAAAGTGGAATTTTATTTCCAGGAAATTCCTGCGTCCCTGGAACGAGGGATATGACGAATTGTGTGCTCCTGCTGTAGGAATTATTGGTGACACCATGCTTGTTTTTGGCTCCACTTACACTAACAACTTCACCCTCTGGATGAGTACCGATCCCAAAGCCAATACCTGGAAACCACTGGTCGATTCGTTGACGATCGGGGGCTGGGACCCGGCTTTTTTTACTGACGACGATGGCCGCTTTTACATGTACAACGGGAGCAGTAACCAATATCCCCTGTACGGGGTGGAACTGAACCGCAAAACCTTGCAACCCTTAGCAAGCCGGAAGGAGTTGTTCCTGCTCGAACCCTGGCGATATGGCTGGCAGCGCTTCGGTGAAAATATGGACGATACCTTCCTTGATCCCTTTATCGAAGGTTCGTGGATGACCAGGCATAATGGAAAATATTACCTCCAATATGGTGCTCCCGGAACAGAATTCAGCGGTTATTCTGATGGGGTAGCTGTAGGAAATAGTCCCCTAGGTCCTTTCAAACCCCAGTCGATGCCCATGAGCTACAAACCTGGTGGCTTTGCCCGAGGTGCCGGGCATGGAGCCACTTTCCAGGATAGCTGGAACAATTATTGGCATGTTTCCACCACGGCCATCTCGGTTAAAAATAATTTCGAACGAAGAATCGGGATATGGCCTGCCGGTTTTGATGACGACAGCATAATGTATTGCAATACAGCATTTGGTGATTATCCAACTTACCTGCCTGAAGGGAAAGAAAACCATAAGGAAAGCCGTTTTACGGGTTGGATGTTGCTGAATTACAACAAACCTGTAACGGTTTCGTCTACTTTCGGATGCTATTCTGCCAACAATGCCGTCGATGAAAATATTAAGACCTACTGGTGCGCTGCAACGGCTGACGGGAATGAATGGATCCAATCTGACCTGGGAAGCATTTCGACGGTCAAAGCCATTCAAATCAATTATGCTGACCAGGATGCGGAATTCCTGGGGAAATCAAAGGGAGTTTTTCATCAATACAAAATTCTTGAATCAGCAGATGGCAAAAAATGGAATGTTTTGGTAGACAAAAGTCAGAATAAAACTGACGTTCCGCACGATTATGTGGAACTTCCAAAACCGGTTCAAACCCGGTACCTCCGCCTGGTGAATATACATATGCCAACCGGTAAATTTGCAATCAGCGGGTTCCGGGTTTTTGGCCTGGGAACAGGTGAAAAACCGGCAGCCGTTAATGAATTTATAGTCCTCCGCACCGCGAAAGATAAGCGGAGTGCATGGCTGAAATGGTCGCCGGTGAACAATGCCTACGCTTACAGTATTTATATGGGAACCGAACCCGGTAAACTCTACAATTGCATCATGGTATGCAATGCCAATGAATATTGGCTGAAAGCTATGGATAAGGAGAAACCGTACTATTTTACTATAGAGGCACTCAACGAAAACGGGGTAAGTTTGCCCACTCCGGTTCAAAAATCGGAGTAATAAAAAAAAATATAGATGTTTGATTATCAACCATGAATCCTAAAATAAAGAGACAAATGAAAAATATTAAAATCCTGGTCCTGGGTATACTTTTACTATCCGGATTCATCCTTTCAGCACAAAATAAATCGTTGGTTCCTGCCCCCGGAATGAAAGTTTTTCTCGACGGCCTCATGAAAAAGATGACACTGGACGAAAAAATCGGGCAGTTGAACCTACCTGCCTGCGGGGATATAGTCACCGGCCAGACATCCAGCTCCGATATCGGAAAAAAAATTCGGGAAGGGAAGGTTGGCGGTCTCTTAAATCTGAAATCAGTCGAAAAAATCAGGGATGTTCAAAAAGTGGCTGTAGAAGAAAGCCGTCTTAAGATTCCACTTATTTTCGGCATGGATGTCATTCATGGTTACGAGACCACTTTTCCCATTCCCCTGGGTTTAGCAAGCAGTTTCGATATGGCCTTGATTGAAAAGAGTGCACGTATAGCAGCCATCGAAGCCAGTGCCGACGGCATATGCTGGACGTTCTCCCCTATGGTTGATATCGCCCGTGATCCACGTTGGGGACGTATTGCCGAAGGTGCCGGTGAAGATGCTTACCTAGGATCGCGCGTGGCAGAGGCTTTTGTACATGGGTACCAGGGCGATGATCTTAGCAGGAATAATACCATAATGGCTTGTATAAAGCACTTTGCCTTATATGGTGCTGCCGAAGCCGGCCGTGATTACAATACGACCGATATGAGCCGTATCCGGATGTACAATGAGTATCTGCCGCCCTACAGGGCCGCTGTGAAAGCAGGTGCCGGGAGCATGATGTCATCCTTCAACGAAATCGACGGTATTCCTGCCACCGGAAATAAATGGCTGATGACTGACGTCCTGAGGAAACAATGGGGTTTTGGAGGATTCGTGGTAACCGACTACACCGCCATCAACGAGATGACCGAACATGGCATGGGCGACCTGCAAACGGTTTCGGCATTGGCACTCAAGGCCGGTATCGATATGGATATGGTTGGAGAAGGCTTTCTTAGTACCTTGAAAAAGTCGATGAACGAAGGGAAAATTTCGGAGGCGCAAATCAACCTGGCTTGCCGCCGTATACTGGAGGCTAAATACAAACTCGGTCTCTTTGAAGATCCATACCGGTATTGTAGCGAGACGCGGGCCAAAACGGAAATCGGGACCGATGACCATATGAATACTGCCCGCGAAATCGCGGCCCAGACTTTTGTGCTGCTGAAAAATGAAAACCAGCTCCTACCCCTGCAGAAGAAGGGAAAAATAGCTTTGATAGGTCCCCTTGCCGATAACCCGGGAAATATGGCCGGAACGTGGAGTGTAGGCGCTGAGCACGACCAGTCTGTCTCCGTGCTCCAGGGATTTAGAAACGTATTAAACGGTCAGGCTGAGATCGTTTATGCCAGGGGAAGTAACATCGTTGATAAGCCCGACCTGGATTTATGGATCAGCAACTCCGGAAAACCAACCATTGACCCTGTGCGCACGCCCCTCGAATTAAGGGAAGAGGCAGTGGCAGCAGCTTCAACATGCGATGTGGTGGTTGCTGTAATGGGAGAAGCTGCTGAAATGAGCGGTGAATCCTCCAGCCGTTCAGATATTTCGCTACCGGGAAGCCAGGAGGAACTACTGAAAGCTTTATTAAAAACAGGGAAACCTGTCGTGCTGGTGTTTTTTACTGGACGGCCCCTGGTGCTCACCTGGGAACAGAAAAATATTCCTTCCATACTGAATGTATGGTTTGGGGGCACCCAGGCTGGAAATGCCATAGCAGATGTGGTATTTGGCAAAGTAAATCCTTCAGGTAAACTGCCCTCCACATTTCCCAGGAGTGTTGGACAAATACCTATCTATTACAATCACAAAAATACAGGCAGGCCCCTGGCTGAAGGAGCCTGGTTCACGAAATACCGCTCCAATTACCTGGATATATCCAACGATCCCCTCTACCCTTTTGGATATGGGCTCAGCTATACAACATTTAAATACTCGGACCTGAAACTTGACAAGCAGCTACTTTCGCCAAACGGATCACTGAATATTAGTGTAACCCTTACCAATACAGGGATATACGACGGGGCCGAAGTAGCCCAGTTGTATATCCGCGATTTGGTTGGCAGCGTAACCCGCCCGGTTAAAGAATTGAAGGGTTTTCAGAAAGTATTCCTGAAAGCAGGAGAAAGCAGGGTGCTTGCTTTCTCCCTGACACCTAAAGACCTGGCATTTTACAACAACAACCTGGAGTTTAAGTCCGAAGTAGGAGATTTCAAGGTCTTTGTCGGTACAAATTCAGATTGCAGTCTTGAAGCTTCCTTCAAACTGGCAAAATAATCTACCTTTACCGTGTTATTTTGAATCATGGGTTTGTATTTGACTCAAAAAACGAAGCCGGATTTCACCGGCAAAAGGCTTTGATCAGGATGTGTGGTTTCAGTAGAAATGAAAAAAGTTGTGAGCCGACTATTTCCAGGCTGGCACCCCGTATTTTCTTATGATTAAAACCGATAAAATTTTATAACACACTGAATATCTATATTTAAGAACAGCAACCACTTTTAGGCGAAAACATACCTATCGAGTAATGAAAGAACTATCTGAAAAAAATCTGACCTTATATACTGGATTTAAAATCACCTCTGCCGACACCGATATGTATACCCGGATCCGGGCAGGAGCCCTTTTGAACCTGCTTATTCAATCGGCCATTAATTCGGCGGAGAGCCTGGGTTTCGGGTTCGAAGGGCTGAGGGAACAGAAACTTTTCTGGGTGCTCAGCCGTCTTACAGTCGAGATATACCATCCACTGAAATGGAGCCAGGAAGCCGAAGTGGAAACGTGGCCAAAATCAATTGAAGGACTGCTCTATACCCGCGACTATATTATCAGGGACAAAAATCAAAATATTATAGCACGGGCAACCTCAGGCTGGTTGGCTGTAGATACTGAAACAAAAAGGCCTAAGGTTATAGGAGGTCTGCAGGCAGAAATGTTCGTTCACCTGAAGGAAAAGCATGGCATCAACGAATCTCCTGAGAAACTTCCGGCAAGCCCGGAAGGGGATACATTCACTGTTCATGCCGGGTATTTTGATTTTGACCTGAATAAGCACGTTACCTCAACCCGGTATATTGACTGGATGATGGATACATTTCCTGTAGATTTTCATTCCGATCACTTCCCGAAACGAATTTCGGTTAACTTCATGAAGGAAACTATGCCTGGTGACTCCATTACCCTGGTAAGGCATATGAGCAACGGATCAGAATACCTTTTTGAAGGCACTAACGTACTGCATAAAACGGTGGTTTTCAGGGGGAAAATTGACTTCTGATAACCCGATACAATAAAACCAGGATGTGGGTATGGATCGACCTGTATTTGAAAGCTGTATGTCTACCTGTCGAGCCATTCTTTAAACTCCTGGACACGTTCGCGGGCTACGATAATATCATCATCTTCGATCCCGTCAATTTTCAACCGAAGCCGGCTGTTGGTCCATGCCAGGATATTGGTACACGCTTTTATGGAAACAATATATTTCCTGTTGATCCGAAAACACATAGCAGGATCGAGCAACATTTCTACCTGGTCGATGGAGTGATCTATACAATAATCCCGGTTGGAAGTAGTGTGAACATAGGTTGCTTTTTCGAGGCTGTAGAAAGCAAGTATTTCTTCTAAAGGGATGCTTTTGATTTTATCGCCTACTTTGACCATAAACCTTGACTTATATACCTTTATATCAGCGCTTTTGCTGATTGACAGCAACTGCTCAATGGCAATCGAAGGTGTGAACAATTTTATCTTTTCAATGGCTTTCGTCAGCCGTTCCTCTTCTACAGGCTTCAGAAGGTAATCGATGCCATTGGTTTTGAAAGCTTCGATGGCATAATGGTCGTATGCGGTGGTAAATATGATGGGGCATTTCACGTTAACCTGGCCGAATATCTCAAAACTCAGCCCATCGGCTAGTTGCACATCCGAAAATATAAGCGCAACCTCGGTATTCGTTTTAAGATACGGAACTGCATCCCTGACCGATTCAAATTTAGCAACGACTTTCATTTCCGGGGCAACTTTCAGTATCAGCCTTTCGAGGTGGCTGGCAGCCCGTGATTCGTCTTCTAGAATAACTACATTCATTTTTCTAAAACCTTTAATATGGGAATACGAACCATGAATTTGCCATTGGTATCACTAACTTCAATCTGCCTGTCGGTAAAAAAGCTGAACTGCTGCCGGATATTTTTCAATCCCGTATTTTTCGAATTCTCCCCTACTCGCTTCAGGCGCAAGGTATTTTCGACTTCCAGGCAAGTTTCGTTCCTGGTTATGCGGATGCACAGCGGGAACGCCTCGGATACTTCATTATGCTTCACCGCATTTTCGACCAGCAGTTGAAGGGTCATTGGTACTATAAGTTCATCAGCGGCGGCTTCAAAACCTATTTTTAGGTCGAGTTTATCCTCAAACCTGGTTTTTAACAGGTAGATATAGGCGTGCATAAAGTCGAGTTCATCCTGCAAGGGAACCAGTTCTTTATCCCTGCTATCAAGCACATACCTGAACAGTTCACTCAGCTGGTTAATAAATTTAACAGCCATTGCCTGGTCAGCATATACCAGGTCGCTGAGCACATTAAAACTGTTGAACAAAAAATGAGGGTTGATCTGGTTACGCAAAGATTCATACTTGTAGGCCATCATTTCCGTTTTCAGCTTCTCCGAATTTACCAGTGCCAGTTTCCAGGCTTTGAAGAATCCCGCTGCGGTAAAAGTGAGCGACATGAAAAAAGATATGAGAAGCGTTAAGATACTGGATTTCGAAACCATAGGCCATGCATCGGCAGGAACAGTACCGTACAGGAGGTACAACATGATGAACTGCACCGAAGCAAAAATAAACACAGAATAACCAACCAGGGATACTATACCCAGGACAGACCGGAGTATGGGTTGTTCTATCCACTTTATTTTCCTGTCGATGAGATGATTAACAAAAACCAAACCACCCCATTGGGTTATACAGATTGTAAATGCCCAGAAAGTTCCCAGCAAAAAGTTATGAAGCGTTGCTGTCGCACCATGCATGAATATCAACATGATTAAAACACCCATTGCAAGATTGGCAAGAATGAATTGTGTTATTGAGAAAGGATGAAATAATTTGCTGATCTTTTCCATAATGTTTGACTGCGTTTCAAAATTAGTGTTATTTCTCCATGTTTGCCGAAGATGTGCCAATATGCTCCATGTTAATCTCCATCCAGGCTGTTGCATCAAAACAGGCGCTCCCCGGTAAGAGGTCGGGGAACGCCAGATTAATACAAGATAAGTATACGTAAGACACTGATTTTCATTAACTTTTGGGTTCTAATAACTGCCTTGGCTGGTTGGATATTCGCCTTCAGTTTAACTTCAGCTCTTGAGTATTGTTATTACTTACAGCCGGCAACTATTTCTTCCACCTGGTCCTTCCCCCATGAGGGATAGAAGGGTGATTTCGCCTTATACTTGTCCCAGTTAGCCAGCAAATCGCTTGCCTGGGGGCAGAATTCCCTGGGGTCCTTGCCGAAAAACTGGGCGGAGCCCATGTCGTTACGCAATTTAATAAATTTTGCCCTTGGATTATTGGCGTCCAGACCAAGGGCCATGCCAACTGCCTGTGCCGACAAAGCGCTGAATTTCTGACCCCTTTCCATTGGATTTACAACCAAGCGGGCAGAAAACATAAGTGACTGAATCGCATATACCTCCGACTCCTTTGGGGCCAATTCAATCATTTTTGTTACGGCTTTCTCAGCTACATCCAGGTAACTGTCTTTTATAGCTGCATCCGAGGGTTCCATAAAACTCATGATAATATAGCAATGCGCCTGGTAATACAAGGGAAGCCACTCCCCTTTCTCGGCATTGGCAATTAATCCAAACCTGTTTCCCAGGGCATGGAAATCGTCGGTAGTTTTGCAACTGGCATACTGGCCCAGGGCCTCTCCCATGGCACTGTAATATTCTTTGTTTTGTGACATGCCGGTTAAGGTCATAAGCAGGATTGCGAGTGATAGAATGTTCTTTTTCATGTTTTAATTTGTTTAAGGTTACTGATTCTATAGTTTGGTTGGAATTTCTTAGTATGAATCCGGCAAACCGGCCGGGTTAAATTAACTTACCTGATCACCTATGCCGGCCTAGTCGATTTTATCAATCTGGTTGGCCTCGCCTTTGCGGGAAAGGGTTATAAAACAAGCTACCAGGAAAAACCTGTCAGCTCCAGGGGTTATGGGTGCACTCCTGTATACCCCATCTGAGTTGGGAGTACTGGCGTATGAGTACCCGTAACCTTGTTTGAATCCAAACACATTGGTAGCAGCCATATAGATAATCACATTCTGCCTGAAGAGGAAACTCCAGCTGAAATCGACACTCCTGTATGGCTTTGTATGTTCGTCGTTAAACACTGCCGAATTGGGGTTGTTATAGGTCCGAGGTGAGGAATACTTGAAATTTGCGCTTACATAGGACCGCAGTCCACCGAACCAATGCTTATAAACCATTGCGAAGTTATGTTTGCTGGCAAAACCGGGTATGGTTTCGACGGGATAGTTTCTGTAATTACGCCTTGTATCGAGGTAAGAATAGGATATCCAATAATCGCCGTTCTTAATGGACTTCTTATCGCGCCAGAAAACATCCAAACCTGCGGCATACCCGGAACCGGAATTCGAATAACTGCCTGGCAGATAAAACGTTTCTTTATCCTGTTTTGCCAGCCCGGAATAATCCTTATAATAAATTTCGGCACGAAAGGTACGATCGTTTTGCGAAGCCTGGTAGCTGAAGGTATAATGATCGGCCCTTTCGTAAGTAAGTTTGTTGGTATACAGCAGGTAATCGTCCGTAGGATCCTGGTAAAACCAGCCGTAAGCCAGGGAGAACTGGCTCGCCTTAGTAATTTTATAAGCAGCCGAAACCCGGGGAACCAGGTTCGCACGATGCAGATAATCAGAGTATTCCATGCGCACCCCAAGGCGGGTAACGAATTTTGTTGAAGTATAGAGTTCGGCTTCTGCAAAAGCCGAGGTAGTATTGTTGGTGTATTGGCTTGCAATTGAATTGAATGTTGTAGAGTATTTCTGCGAATAGGTCCTTGAGAAAAATTCAGCCCCGAAATGCAGTATCACCTTGTCGCTGAAGGGATGCGCAAAGACATTTTTCACATGCACACCACGAAGTACTTTATTGAACGCGATGGTGTCGTACCCTACGTCATCCTTATTGTTCGTAAAAGAGGCAGCGAAAGCTAATGTCAATTTCTGCCCCAGGCTGCTTTTCCATGACACATTCATGAAATAATTGTCATTATTCAGGGCATAGTCATAAAATTTGCCTTCTTGGTTCAGATCCTCCTGCGTTACCGTGTAACGCGAATTGCCGTAACTGCCGTATAGCTTGAGCATTCCGGTCTTACCTGTTTTTTGCCTCAGGCTGAAGGCGCCTTCCGCATTGGAAGGGTATTTTACCCATTGGTAATTCTGAGGCACAACCCACATATAGGGTCCCAGGTCGTTGTAGGATAAGCTCGCGGTGGCAGCCCCTGTTTTCCAGAGTTTGGTTCCGGCCAATCCCAGTCCCACCGACATGACAGAGATATCAAGCTGCTCTTCGGTTGGCATATCATTCGTATTTAGTAAAAGAACCGACGATAAAGCCTGCCCGTATTCGGCCGAATAACCTCCCGTACTGAAGATGGTTCCCTTGAACATAAACGGGTTAAACCTTCCCCTCACCGACATGTTTGGCGCTGCGGAGCTATACGGAGCATATACCAGTGAGCCATCGATATACGTCTGTGACTCCTGGTCATCACCCCCTTTAACAAACAATCTTCCGGATTCGCCGTTGGTGGTAGTACCTGGTAAGGTCTGTAAAGCACCGTACACATCACCTACGGCTCCTGCCGTGGTAGCCATATCGAGGGGCGTGAGCAGGTTGGATTGCTTTTTGTCGCCTGCCTCAAAGGTACCCGCGGTAATCGTGACCACTTCTAATTTATTGAAAGTCTCTTCGAGAACGATTTCGAGCTTTATCGGAATCCCACCTAAGTCGACCTCTTTGGTAAAAGGTTTATTCCCCATCGACTCAGCCTTTAGTATAGCCTTGCCTTTTTTCGAGGTTTTGAAACTGAATTCGCCTATATCATTTGTTGATGCACCATCGTAGGTTCCTTCCAGGTAAACACTAGCCCCCGGAATGGTACCATCTTTACCGGAGACTTTCCCTGAAATAATAGTCTGGCTGCTTACACGAATGCTTATGAGCAAAAACAGGGAAATAAGGGAGTAAATTTTAATCATCATAATGTTGTGTTTTGTATGCTTAACAGGCTGCAAAATTGTAGCGTCAAATTGTGCGATCATAATATTTGTTACTGAACTGTCGGAAAAGGAGGATGAATTGTAAGAACAATCATGAGCATAAGACTTTAAAACCCGGAAATGGATTTAAATCCGTATATAGTTCCAGCCCACTTTTTCATTTTGTACCTTTGTGCCAGGCGATAAGTGCCGGCAAGTTTGGCTTTCGGTTTCTGTTGGCCGGCAAACTTCATGAAAACAAAAATCCAGCCTGTTAATTGCCTGATTTACAATCTACCATGGCCAATAAAATTATCGCTACCGTTACAGAAAAATTCCTGATTCCTTTCAGGCTGGTCCCTAAAGAGGGTTTATCCCCTGAGAAACTCGCATTTTCGATGACTGTCGGCATTGTTTGCGGTATATTTCCTGTAATTGGAGCAACAACTGTACTGAGTTTACTGCTTACCCTGCTGTTCCGTCAAAACCTGCTGGTGGTGCAGTCGGTTCAATGGCTGATGGCGCTTTTCCAGGTCGCCCTGATCATTCCTTTTATGAAATTTGGTGTATTTATGCTGAACCGCCGGGCCATACATATAAGCATCGAACAGATCAATCTTGCCTTTCAGCCGGGCTTTGCCGAAGGAATTAAAACCATTGGCATCTTTCACCTGTATGGAATATTTACCTGGGTATTGCTGGCTCTTCCATTGGGAGCTCTCTCTTATTTCATATTAGTAACTGTTTTCCGAAAGAAAAGTCCCTCAGAAGATATCTCCCTGCTCACTCCAAAATTTTAACCAATTTTCCGCATGCTCTGTAGAACTGCAGAGGGAAAGTCATTTGTCCATAAATATAAAATAGCAGTTTGAGCTCATAGTATGGATGACCGGGAATTAAGGCTTTAATTTAAATTTTCCGATTCCCTGCCTTAAGCCCATTTTGTTCCTTCCGAAGGTTTTGGGGAGCTATGTAATAAGACTTATTTCAAAACAGGCAATAATTTGATTACCAGAGTTAGTATTAGTACAGGCAATTACTTTTATTAAACAGGGATTATATTCAACTGTTGGATCAATAAAAGGAAGGCTAAATATTTGGGTATATATTCCGGGTATTCCTGGTCCTATGCATAGATGTTTAGTTCGAACTTAGATCGTATAATTAACTGTCAACTAAATAGTTTCGGGTATGTCAATGAAACATGGGGTAAGCCGGACAAAAAAAACTTTGTTGAACCCGTCCTAATTCTGCAATTGTTCATTAAATTTGTATATTAGATTTAAGATTACATTTTCTGCCCTTACATGCCTCTTCTACAGGCAAATCTATAACCCGGAGGACTCTTATATTTAAAGTTTTTAACTGGTATTTTAAATCTTCATCTTATGACGAAGACTCACAAAAAACCAAGCCCGGTTCAGCAAAAAAAACTTCTTACGGCTCACAACCGCAACGAATTTTTCCGCAGGTTAGAACATCTTGTTACACTTATTTCGGGCAATAAAGAAACGTTCAGGCTCATCCCCCAACAGGCACTCAACAGTTATTTCACCTGCAGAATTCAGTCGTTGAGGACTGAGTCTGCAGCCGGGCATTCCGTTGATCCTAAAGTGCTCAGCGTAATCAAATCAATAGCTCACGCAATGCTTCGTTCCGAAAACGTTGTAGTGAACGAAAAAGGCGACATGATAACATTGGATGAATTTCTGACTGTCGGTCTGACTTTGTTACTGCTGACTAATAGATTAGAGCATAGCCTGGCAAAAAATGCCGCTAGTTTTGTAACTACTATCGAATCCATGCTGAAAGACCTGGATAGGCCCGACTCGCCGCTGGAGACCTGCCAGAAGACACTTTCTTCTATTGCCATATTCGAAAGCAACATGGCTTCTTGCTTTTACTGGACAAATTTAGTATTCGGAGATGGGCATCAAGGGATAATTCCAACCATCTACGTTTTGGTTAAAGTTTACAGCCATGTGCAGAAAAAGACACTCTTTACCATTGATGGTTTTACCCGCCCGGCAGTGCGCGTGGGATGGTGCAATTACCCTGATGGAATGATCTGGTGTTCCTGTCAGTCGTCAGCTCTTGGGTTGACACAAAAAGACCCAGAGGATAGGCTGCCAGTATACATCCAGATGCACGCGCTTCAACGCCTGACAGAGAGACTCGATTGCGTGGATCCGAATATTGTGACCTATTTTGTTTTTAACTCAGTAAACGAAGAGAAGATAATCAAGGGGATGAATGAACATTACCTTATCGAATTCCGCTACTTCGGCCGTAAGGCTGGTTACCTCCTGGCTGTGATTAACCATGGGAAACTGGTTATACGTACTTTCCTTTTCCTTACCAATAACGGCACCCCCGAAGGACGGAAACTTCACCTGCTTACAGGAATACAAAAGCACGACAAGAAATTCCTCTCGCTGGACAGGCTCAGTACTTTTATGGATCCCGAATTGAGACGTAACGAAACCATAAGACGATTATTTATTGACGCAGGATGCGGCGACCTGTTCGAAATCACGAAAGCCCAGTTATATTCTACGGATCAAATAGCCAGTCATGTTACTGTAAAAACCATGATGGAATACCTGATGCTCCACCCTGTGGATGCCGAGGCACCACCCGATTTTTCCGACGCCAGGCTACCCGGCTGATAAGTTATCACAACAATCGGCCCAAGATAAGCAGCATTTTCGCCACTTCCGACAAACCTTTAATTGCAAAAGGGAAAGCTATCCTGAACGTATTATGTTAACTATGCTTCTGAATAGCATATTATTTTTTGCTTAATTTAATATTCTATGCTTCATCATGTTGAGTAAGCGTAAGCTATTGCCCTTTATCCTTTTTTCAATTAAATATTTATTTCAATTTAGATGCATCTAATATAATTAAATATATTATATTTGTTTCAAGCTTAATACTCATAAAACTCGTCGACATGAAAAAAACTAACGCACTGCTCGTCGCACTCGCAGGC
>JBAXXB010000094.1:0-14035 GCA_037128115.1 Bacteroidota bacterium | reverse complement strand
TGACCTACATCCTTCATATATTTCCACCAGGACTGGGCTGAATTTCGGTAATTTCCCAATGGTACAGGTACAACACCACCATGCCCATATTGCTTCCTGTATGGCTGAACATCGGCTCGATGAAAAAGTAATCGGTGTGGCGCTCGACGGCACCGGTTATGGGACCGATGGCAACAGCTGGGGTGGTGAATTTTTTGTTTGCGATCTGAATGATTTTCACAGAATTACGCATTTTGAGTACATCATTATGCCAGGAGGTGATCGGGCCGCCGAGGAACCCTGGAGGATGTCCATTTCCTGGCTTTACAAAGTCTTTGGCAGGAATTTTACAGAACTTAAAATACCATTCCTGGAAAAAACTGATAGGGAAAATATCAGACTGATCATACAGATGATCGATAAGAAGATCAATTGCCCCCTTACGTCCGGGGCCGGGCGGTTATTCGATTGCGTTGCATCCCTTTTGAATTTGGTACAAATAGCTGATTTTCAGGCTGAAGGACCCATGCGCCTGGAGGCGATTGTGAGGTATGATTGCATCGAAAGTTACCCGTTTACTCCAGGTGAAACCATCGGCTTTAATGATACTATCCGGGGCATAGTCGGAGATATTATGGCTGGAATGGATACGGCAACAATTGCAACAAAATTTCACAACACCATTATTTTGGTTATCTTTGACTCTGCCAACGCGATTCGCAGTAAGGAGGGCATCAACAAGGTTGTGCTTTCGGGTGGCGTATTTCAGAACAAATACCTGCTCGAAGGGACCATTGAACTATTGTTAAAAAATAATTTTGAAGTTTATTCACATGCAACAGTGCCTACCAATGATGGGGGAATTGCACTCGGGCAATTAGCTGTTGCTTCAAAAAGAAGGGAATTACAATGTGTTTAGCCATACCCGCAAAGGTACTGAGTGTCGAAGGCAGCAGTGCCGTAGTAAGCATTGAGGACGTAGAATATACCGCCAGCCTTTTGCTCCTCGATGACGTAAAACCCGGGGATTATATTATGCTGCATGCGGGCTTTGCCATACAGAAAGTGGATGCGGAAGAAGCTGCATTTACCCTTCAGCTCCTGCAGGATGAGGAAAAGAACCGGCCAAACTGATTCAGGATATGAAATATATTGATGAATACAGGAAGAAGGAACTAATCTTCTCCATTTCCGAAAAGCTGAAAACAATCTCAAAAAAAGAGATTATCCTGATGGAGGTTTGCGGGGGGCACACCATGGCTATACACCGCTTTGGATTGAATTCGCTGCTCCCCCCAACTATCCGCCTTGTTTCCGGGCCCGGTTGCCCTGTTTGTGTGTCGAGCCAGCATTTTATCGATATGGCTATGGCTTACAGCAAATTGCCCGGAGTAATCGTGACCACTTATGGCGACCTGATCCGAGTGCCGGGCTCAAGCACCTCGCTGGAGAAAGAAAGGGCCAGGGGTAGCGACGTCCGCATCATCTATTCAGTGCTCGAAGCCCTGGAGATTGCAAAGGCGAATCCTCTTAAAAATGTCGTCTTCCTTGGAATAGGGTTCGAAACCACAGCTCCCCTGACTGCCGCGGCTGTAATTCAGGCCAAGCAGCATAAAATCACTAATTTTTTCGTCCTGAGTGCTCACAAGGTGATGCCACCCGTGATGAAAGCTCTGGTGGAAGAAGGTGTCAAGATCGACGGCTTTATTGCTCCCGGGCATGTAAGCGCCATTACAGGAACTGAAATCTATCATGAACTAGCTTCTGTATGTGGTTTAGGTGTGGTTGTTTCAGGCTTCGAACCGGCTGATATGATGCAGGCTATCTATATGCTGGCCCTGCAGATAGAATCTGGAACTCCCAGGGTTGAGGTGCAGTACCAGCGAGTTGTACAGGAGCAGGGTAATAAAATTGCGCTAAGGATGCTGGATGAAGTTTTTGAACTCCGCGACGATCGTTGGAGGGGTCTGGGCCTGATTCCGAAAAGCGGACTCAAGATTCGCGAAGAATTCTCCTCTTTTGACGCAGAAATACACTTCGATGTGGTGGTGCCCGAATCCACCGAACCTAAAGGTTGTATATGCGGGCAAATTCTTCGCGGACTGAAAACCCCGACAGATTGTGGCCTCTTCGGCAAAAAATGCACACCATCCGATCCTGTGGGTGCCTGCATGGTTTCAGGTGAAGGAACATGTGCCACTTATTATAAATACCGTTCATGAAAAAGAAAGAACCCTATATTCTGTTAGGCCACGGGAGCGGAGGCAGTTTGATGCACGAACTGATCGAAGACGTTTTCATGAAACATTTTGGCAACAGCATTTTAAACGAGCAGACTGATGCGGCAATTTTGCAGGTAAATTCTCAGGAAATTGCCTTCACTACCGACTCTTTCGTTATTGATCCTTTATTTTTCCCTGGTGGCAACATCGGAAAACTTGCTGTTTGCGGAACCGTGAACGACCTGGCCGTTTCAGGAGCCAAGCCTCTGTATATAAGCGTTTCCTTTATTATCGAGGAAGGCTTCCCGGTAAAAGACCTGGAAATCATTGTCGAATCTTTAGCTGCTGAAGCCCGGAAAGCCGGGGTTCTGATCGTTACCGGCGACACCAAGGTAGTGAACAAAGGAAAATGCGATAAGCTCTTTATCAATACCGCAGGCATCGGTCGTATGAGGGAAGCCGACAGCCAAATCAGCAAAGCAGGCGACATACATGTGGGCGACATTATCATTATTAACGGGAATATCGGTGAACATGGGATGGCCGTTATGAATGCGCGCGAGTCCTTTCATTTCAAAACAACGGTTGAATCCGACTGTGCTTCATTAAATGAACTTATACGGGCGGTTCTTAACCAGGCTGATGTGAAATTTATGCGTGATCCCACAAGGGGCGGGGTAGCCACTGTTTTAAATGAACTGGCAGGAAAAATCCAGCTGGGCATCGAAATTGATGAATCTGCATTACCCGTCAGCAGCGGGGTAAAAGCCATGTGCGAAGTCCTGGGCTTTGATCCTCTTCATATCGCAAACGAAGGCAAGGTTCTGATCGTTGCGGAAGAACAATTTGGTTTGAGCATCCTGGATACACTGAAAAAGAATGAATTAGGAATATCATCGGCGATCATCGGCAGGGTAGTGAGTGAACACCCCGGCAAGGTTGTACTGAAAAACGAAACAGGCGGCCGCCGTATCATTGATTCGCTCACAGGCGACCTGTTACCCAGAATCTGTTAATCAGAACCTTATGCACGAATTTTCCCTGGCCTTGGAAGTTATAAACCTTGCTCAACGCGAGGCAGAAAAGAATATGGTAGGTACAATACAGGAAATTAATATCGAGGTAGGTGATCTGAGTGGCGTGGAAGCCGACGCTTTTGAGTCAGCACTGGGGTTACTGCAAAAGGGTTCCATCCTTTGTGAGGCAGTTATAAATATAGTCCGAACTCCCGGCAAGGGAAAATGCAATGCCTGCAAGCAGGAATTCAGCATGAATCATCGCATGGCTACCTGCCCGAAATGCCGCTGTTTCCCTTCCGTGATAAGCGGCGGAGAAGAATTCAGGGTAGTGTCGTTGCTGGTTGAATGATTTGTTCCCTGTCATTCTCCCCACTCACCTATCCATTCACACCTGCACCTTGTCATTTTACTTTTGAATTCTAACATCAATAGAAACCCATTAAACCCCGACTACTATGTGTGATACTTGCGGATGCGGAGATTCAGGTGAATTGAAAATACATGACCGGCAGCACAGCCACGATCATAACCATGAGCACGATCATGAGCATTCACACCCTCATTCCCATAATCAGGATAGCATGCTCTTTACGCATTCCCATGATCTTTCCCCGAAAAAAGTGATTAACCTGAACGTAGATATCTTATCGGATAATAATCGCCTGGCACGGAACAACCGCCGCTCCTTTGAGGAAAAGGATGTGCTTTGCCTGAACCTGGTGAGTTCACCCGGCTCCGGAAAAACCAGTATACTGGAGAAGACCATCAAGGCACTTATCCCTACTCATAAGATTTTTGTGATCGAGGGCGACCAGCAGACCCTCCTGGATGCCGACAGGATTGAAAAATCCGGGGCACCCGCCATACAGATCAATACCGGATCAGGTTGTCACCTGGATGCCCATATGATTGAATCGGCTTTAAAGAAAATGGAAATTGGAACCCATTCGGTCCTGTTTATCGAAAATGTCGGCAACCTGGTATGCCCTGCCTTATTCGACCTGGGAGAATACAAAAGGGTGGTTGTGATAAGCGTCACCGAAGGAGAAGATAAACCGCTGAAGTACCCGTATATGTTCCAGTCGTCGCATCTGTGCATTATCAATAAATCGGACCTGCTGCCGTACGTGGATTTCGATGTGGAAAAGGCTATAGGTTACGCCAGGTCGCTGAACCCCAACCTGGAGTTTATAATTATGTCGGCTAAAACTACTGAGGGAATGGATACCTGGTACGAATGGATAGCAAAGCAGGCAAAATCGGTGACACCTACCTGAAGTCTATAGTTTTACAAACCCGATTCTTCTTTCAACAGCTTGCTAACCAGCTCCTTAACCACTCTTACGACTTCAGGTACAGCCTTTTCCACTTCAGGAGTGAGTTGCATACCCATATCCTGCAAATCCTTTATAGAAACGGCGACCAGGTGGATCTTCGGCATGTTACCCAGTAAAAAAGCTGCATCCAGCAGATCTTTGAGACCTACTTCATGTGCACTGAGTTGCCTGGGAAAATCCTTTGCATACCTGGGGTACAGTACCCTGATATGTCCAGCCTCAAACTCGTCCAGGGCAGCATCAACCATGATAACTGTTTTGTACGATTGTATAAAACCGAGCAGGTGAAACCCACCGGTACCACCATCCATCAGGTCCGCATCGGAATAACCTTCCTTTTCAAGGCTGGTTACGACATGAATCCCCACCCCTTCATCGTTCATCAATATATTGCCAATCCCAAGAACCAGGATACTTTTTTGTATAGACTTCAAAATTAAAGAGTTAAAATGACACCTGGGAAAATACGAACTACGATGGATTAAAAACAAGGATTAGCCATTTTTGATTCTAGAACAGTCCGGCCAAGACCATTTTTACAAAAATCAAAAATCGTTAATCCTTGCTCACTATTTATAAAATAAATCCGGGATTACCTTCCCTTAATCTTTCGGGCAATCTTCCGATTTGTTCTCATGACGATAGATCATATCTTCTTCAATGAATTTCCATCCTCCTATCATGGAGGATGTAACCCCGCGACGTTCGATATAATCGTGATAAAAAACCAGGTAAATATGCACCAGTGCAAACAGTGCAAAACCCCACATCAGGATGTGATGAATTTGCCGCACGTGCATATCGCCACCCAGGAAAGGAACAATCCAGGCAAACAGTTTTGGTAAAAATGAACTGCTCATAGCTGCGTACATGCCAAACCCGGTAAGACACTGCAGGAGAAAAATCAGGAAAGTGATAAAGTAGATGAGGCTGGCCAGTGAATTATGACCAATGGAATCAATTCTCTTGTTCGTTATCTGAAGCACATCAACCTTTATTACATCCAATATTTCTTTCCATTGGCACCGTTTCAACGGGATAAAATTGTACCACCGCGAAAACTCATTTCCCACAAATCCCCAATAGATACGGAAGATAAAATTGAAGAAAAAGACAAAAGCAAATACAAAATGAATAAACCGCACGGTACCGAACCAATAATTGAAATATGCCTCGGTGCCTTTCATAAAGGCTGGCGGGGCGCCGATCACAAAACCAGTTATGCAGAGAGCTGTAACGCACAACGCATTCACCCAGTGATAGAGTCGGACAGGGAATTCCCACACATGCACCTCACGCATGGGGATAGATCTGGACCTGCTTCTCATGGTTTAGTAGGTTTTAAGATCGTGAATTGTAGCTCCGTTTTCATCGTACACATGCACAGCACAGGCCAGGCAAGGGTCAAAAGAGTGGATAGTGCGTAGTACTTCAAGCGGCACTTTCGGATCAGCAACCGGTGTCCCTATCAGTGATTCTTCAAAGGCCGAGCGTTTGCCTTGCAAATCGCGGGGTGAAGCATTCCAGGTAGTAGGGACAACCAACTGGTAGTTTTCAATTTTCTTGTCCTTTATTACTATAAAGTGCGATAAGGCACCACGGGGAGCTTCCACCATGCCAATTCCTTTGGCAGTCTTCGGCCAGGATTCCGGTTCCCATTTTTCATTATTCATGGTGCGGGAATCTCCGTTCTTGATATTGTCGAGGAGCTGCTGGAAAAATCCCAGGGCCCAGTCGCAAACCAGCTTGGTTTCCAACCCCCTGGCAGCTGTGCGGCCTAGTGTTGAAAACAATGCGGCAACCGGAACATCAAGCGCCTTAAGCGTACTGTCAATCACTTCTTTATAATCCTCACGACCTGAGGCATAACCTACCAGCATTCTTGACAAGGGGCCAACTTCCATTGGATATCCTTTCCAGCGCGGAGTCTTCACCCAACTGTACTTTTGCGTAAAATCAAGGTGATCATAGGGTGGTTTAGGCCCTGTATATTTCAGGTTGGTTTCACCTTCCCAGGGATGCAGTCCGGTCTTATCGCCTTTGGAATACTCGTACCAGGAATTATTTACATATTCCTGGATCTGTTCCGGGTCATCGGCTTTAATTTCATGAATTTTACTCAGATCGCGGTTTAAAATCACTCCACGCGGCATTTTGAAACTCTCGGGATTGTTATAACCGTTAGTCGGAAAGTCACCGAAGGACATATAATTTGACAACCCGCCCCCGATGGCACCCCAGTCGCTTTTATAGAATGAGGCAATGGCAAGTAAATCAGGAATGTAAACCTGGTCGACAAAAGTTTTCGCATCAGCAAACAGCTTGCCTACCATGGCAAGTCTTTCGGCATTCACGGCATTGGCTTCCTCTATATTGATTGAGCAGGGAACGCCTCCGACCAAATAGTTTGGATGCGGATTTTTACCACCGAATATAGTATGAACTTTCACGATTTCTTTCTGCCACTCCAGTGCTTCCAGATAATGTGCTACTGCAATCAGGTTGATTGCCGGGGGCAGTTTGTAGGCTGAGTGGCCCCAGTACCCGTTTGCAAAAATGCCGAGTTGCCCGCTTTCGACAAAGTTTTTGAAGCGTTTCTGTACATCTGTAAAATAGCCGACCGAACTTTTCGGCCAGGGTGAAATACTTTGTGCAATACGTGATGCTTCAGCAGGATCAGCTTTGAGTGCTGAAACTACATCAACCCAGTCGAGGGCATGCAGCACATAAAAATGCACCACATGGTCCTGTATATATAATGCATTGGCCATTAGGTTACGGATGAGTTCGGCATTGGGCGGAGCCGAAATTCCCAGTGCATTTTCTACAGTCCTAACTGAAGTCAGGGAGTGTGTCGAGGTGCAAACACCGCATACACGGCCAACGAATGCCCATGCGTCGCGCGGGTCCCGGCCTTTCAGTATGGTTTCGATGCCGCGCACCATGGTTCCGGCACTAAATGCATCGGTGATTATCCCGTTATTAACTTCAATTTCTACCCGTAAGTGACCTTCAATACGGGTGATGGGATCTATAACGATTCTTTCAGCCATGGTTATAATACTTTAGGTGTTTCTGTTTCAGGAGTTGTTTCGGGGGCATTGGTAATTTCCCTGTGTTTGCGTACATTGGTGACTATGGCATGACCTGCCACACCAACTGCTGTAGCAATACCGAGTCCCAGCCCGATTTTATCCGCAGTGGTCTCGATCCCGAACCCGGCAACACTAGGCAGGTGCTGGTAGAAAGGTCCATTATCCCAGAACCCGGCTTCGGAACAGCCTATACACGGGTGACCCGACTGAATCGGATAACTTATGCCATCATTCCATTTGATGATACCACATGAGTTATAGGTAACCGGACCTTTACAGCCCATTTTATATAGACAATACCCGCGTTTGGCACCTTCGTCGTCAAAAGATTCAACGAATAAACCGGCATCAAAATTAGCCCGCCGGTAACAGGTGTCGTGAACGCGACGCGAATAGAAGGCTTTGGGGCGATTCAGTTCATCGAGCTGAGGGATACGATCAAAGGTGAGCAGATGAACCACCACACCAGCCATCACATCGGCTATAGGAGGACAACCCTGCACATTGATAACAGGCTTGCCGCTGATAACTTTGTGAACCGGCTGTGCCCCGGTCGGATTGGGACTGGCTGCCTGGACACATCCGGCAGAAGCACAGTTTCCCCAAGCCACAACAGCTTTGGCATTTTTCACGGCTTCTTCAAGTATCTGCTTTGCACTTCGTCCACCGATACAGCAATAAGCTTCATTTTCGGTAGGAATAGATCCTTCGACCATCACAATATACTCTCCGGGATACTTTGCCATCACAGCCTTGTAGGCTTCTTCCGCCTGAAAACCTGAAGCGGCCATTAGTGTCTCCTGGTAATCCAGCGAAATTTTATCCAGTACGATAGTTGCAACGATGGGATGTGAAGCCCGGATAAAGGATTCGCTGCAGCAGGTACATTCCTGGAAATGAAACCAAATGACCGGGAGCCGGGGTTTGGTATCAAGCGCTTTGACAATCTGGCCAACGCCACTTGCTTCTAGACCTAGAAAGGCGGCCATTGTAGTACAAAACTTAAGAAAATCTTTTCGGGATATTCCATCCCCTCTGACTTCCTCATAAAACGAGGGTTGCTTATTTTTCATAAAGCGGTCGGGTTTAGTTAGTTCATCCTTGTAAATATATATACATTTTTCGATATCTGGTGAAGCAATATAGCAAATTATCGTAATTTATACTGATTATAAATAAAATCCGTGCGAATCCCGCTAAGCCGGAATCACCTGGTTTTTGCAAAAAAATCCCCGGGATTGAGTTAAAAACTGATCTTCGCCGATAGGTTGAATGTTCTGCCCAATGACCAGAAGCCACTGAAAGTTTCCAGGTCATGGCCTGCACCATCATCACCCCGGATAATGGTGATCTTATTAAACACATTCTGGCAACTCAGCTGAAGTGAAACAGGCAATTGCTTTACATGCATTTCGTAACCTGTATATAGGTCAAAAATGGAATATGCAGGGATACGGTACGACTGACTCCGGTCATCCTCATTATTGCGGTTTACCGGGTCGAAATTGGCATATAGCCTGTCATAAATAATCCAGTCAGCTGAGAACCTGAACCCGGCAGCAGAATGGTATTCGGCCGAAAGCCCCAGTTGGGTTTGAGGTGCATCGCCCACATACAGGCCCTTGGTGTATACCATCATGCTATCGACAAGCACCTGGTTATCGTTGTAAATACTGGCCGAAACATCATTCTGCCACTTCCAGCTACCAAGAGAAACTGTGGCTGACAGTGTCAGATTTTTCAGGGCTTTATAGCTTATTTCTGCTTCTATTCCCTTATGTAATGCATTCAATCCTTTCACCAGTGAACGAGTCAGGCTGCTATCGGCCAGCTGAATGTTTTCACGCGACAAGATAGATTTGTCTTTCCACAATGTGTAGTATAAATTAAACCGTGCCGATACCTTTCCATTTTCATAGGTATATCCAGCTTCCATAGCGGATATTTTTTCATTTACCAGGTTGTTGGCAACTGTGTTAGAGAAGTTTACATATACAAACTTATAATAGGGCTCCCGGGAATAAAATCCCAAATTACCGTAAATACTTCCGAAAGTGCCTACTTTATATGCCGCACCGCCTTTTACGTCGAACCCGGTTTTTGTTACTGCTTTACTCAGTGGATTTTGTATGTAATTATAAGGATCCTTGCGCCTGTATTGCGTTCCGGAGAGGGTAGAAGCAAGAAATGCAGAGAAATTACCCGCCTTGTATTCAGCCTGCGCGAAAAGGTTGCCATAGGTGATCATGGAATAATTATTGACATTGATAATGTCGCCTGGTTTCTTGATCTGATCACGCCCACTAACCCCGGCTAGCGAATAAGCATATTGTTCTACCCAAAAGTTTCCGCCCATCAGGTCACTGACTTCTTCATACAGGTGCGAACGAAAATTCCGGACGTGGATCCCGGTACTCACTTTCAGTTTTTCATTTATATCCAGCGTCAACGAACTCAGCAGGCCAGCCCAGTAATGGTCGGCCCTGTAATTGGTTAGTATGTTCTTTGAGAAGCCTTTAACCACTTTCCCATCAGCAAGTATCGCCGAATCCGGGTTCATGGAATTGTTGAGGAAAACCTGGTCGAAATCAATCTGGTTGTTTTTCCTGAAATCCCAGGTTGACTTTCCATAATTATATGCTTCGGTGTACCTTCCACCTCCTTTACCGTATGAGAAATAAGCGGAGGTTGCCAGGAAAGCTTTCGGACTTATATTCCAATAGTGATTCAGGCTGAGTTGAGGTTTATGATAATAGTTCTCCGAAAGGCTCAGAACTTTTCCGTTATATTCTCCCCAGTTAGCATTGTATTTCACCCCGTATTTTTCAAAATCAGCCCGGCTCATACCGTAATTGCGCTGGCCGTGTTTTTCGGGCGCACCCATAGCCGTAAACACCAGCCGGTGTTTTTTACCGAATTCCCGGCTCAGGCTCAGGAAATAAGCCCAACCATCTACATAAGTGGCGTCCACAAATCCGGGTCCGGAAGTACGGGAACCCAGGAAAGTGAGAGACGTCCCGTTTTTCATCTTGCCGGTCGAAAAACTCAGAATAGTCTTGCTGTTTCCGTAATCCGAAAGACTATAACGTATAGTACCTCCGGCTGTTGCCGAAGTTGATTTAGTTATTATATTAATAGTACCTCCTACCGAGTTCATGGCAACACGCGAAGCACCAAGCCCCCTTTGTACCTGAATAGCTTCGGTAGCATCGGTCAACCCGGCCCAATTCGACCAGTAAACCAACCCGTTTTCCATGCTGCTTACCGGCACCCCGTTCAGGAGCAGAGAAACATTTTCCTGCTGAAAGCCACGAAGCGTCAGTCGGTCATCGCCGCTTCCCCCACCCTCTTTGGTTGCATAGATACCCGGTGTCATTTTGAGGATTTCAGGATAGTCCTGGTTTCCGATTTTCTGCTCTATGGCCTGAGCTTTTACAGTGGAAACCGCAACCGGCGTATTCTGACCGGTGACGAAGGAGGACATAATCTTTACTTCGTCGAGTTCAACACTATTGGGCACAAGCAGAATAATTCCCAGATCAATGACTGTACCAGGCTTACCGGTAACATCATATACCAATGTCTTGAATGAAAGATGAGTAAACTCAAGCCTCGCCTGCACCGCATCAGTATGAAGTTCAAAAATGCCGTTGGTTCCTGTAACTGTACCCGCAGATGTACCTTCCGCTTTCACCAATACGCCCGGGATGGTTTCGTTCGTATTCCGGTCAGTGACAATCCCGGTAAGTGTATAATGCTGAGCGTCCAGGCGCAAAGGGAAAAACGTGATCAGCATAAGCAGGGGCAGCAGGAATAGTACTTTTTTCATTATCGTCGTAATTGAAGGTTAAAAACAAAAAAGCCCTGAAGGGATCCTGCAGGGGCCGATGAATGAATGTACAGATACAGCATAACTCAGGCCTTGAATGGGCATAAGTTAAACGATCAATATTCTTCTTCCATCCAGACTTTACTGTCGGTACCGGAGTTGAACCGGTTCAATCCCTGTTACAGGAGTCGCGGACTGTACCGCCGATCGGGAATTTCACCCTGCCCTGAAGAAAGCAATGCTTATTGTTATTCAATAAACAAATACCGCTGCAAATGTAAACTTATTTTATTTATGCTTCTACATAGAATATGATTTATTAATTTCGGAAGCTATAAGATTGAATTATAGCATCTTGAAATTCAAATTTGAAAAATATATTTTAGCATGCCGATAGATGGAGGTACCTTATCAATGCAATTTAAGTTCGAAACCGGGTTCAGGCTCATCGCCTGGTTTTAATTTGTTGTATTTGAGTAAAAGCCTGAGTTTTATGCATTTTTCCTGGGCAATAGAATACATGGAATCGCCGGCTTTAACTTGATACACGGTGGAAGGATTTTTCCGATTTTTAGGCTCCAGGTAGAGTACTCGCCCTGCAGTAATCGGATCGTCCTTCCTGAGATCATTCTGCCTGTATACCTGGAAGCTGAAAATTTTGAATTCTTTGGCAATGCCGCACCAGGTATCGTCCTTTTTTGCATAAACAAAAGGAACACCACAGTTTTGGTAAACTTTCCGGCCCAAGTCCGAAGTATACAAATACTCAGATTCGGCTGGATTAGGCATTTTATAGTTCCCCCTGAAAATAATACGACCGTCTTTACTTAGCAGTATCTTATCTATTTCAACATCCTGCTTATTTGCAGCAGGTTGAGTCGAGTGATCACCCGTTACGATTTCAGAAATTTCTTCTTCCTGGGCTGCTAAGGTATCATCAAGTAAATAAAGCCGGTTAGTTTCAATTACCCTGATCAGTATATTAGCATATTCAGGATTGGTGGCATATCCTGCTTGTTTTAGTCCGGCTGACCAGGCTTTATAATCAGTAATCGAAAGTTTAAAGAGGGAAGCATACCTTGCCCTTGTTGACAGAAACAAGGAATGATCACGGAAGGAAGCCTCCACATTAGTATACTTGCGGAAACACTCCTGGGCCGCGTCATCATCATAATAATATTTCTCCCCTGTCCAGTCTTTCTGGCATTTGATACCAAAATGGTTCCTGGATTCAACAGCAAGGGTACTTTTTCCGCAGCCACTCTCGATCATGCCCTGAGCAAGGGTAATACTGGCCGGGATTTTGTAAAGTTTCATTTCCTGTATTGCAATCGATTTAAACTGCATCTTATAGTCGGCATAATCAGCATTGGTTAGTTTTTGTGCCGCTAAAAAACAAGGGACCAGGAAAAAAAAGAAGAAAATTATACTGACAAATCTCATAATAACCGGCTTTAAAGTTGCAAAATTACAAAATTCATGCTTTCCTTATATTTTTTCAATTTCCGTATATCAATGTTATAAAGGTTTCTACAATTTTTTATTTTTTTTCGATATATTTTTAAAAATAGGTACAATTTAAACAAACTTATTATAAATTTGCATCATTAACAGGAGAGTAAATAATATTATTTACAAACTTTTTAAAAGTATTTTAACACGTTTACAGTAGATAAAAGCGTTAATTGTTTTCTGGTTAATAATTTGGTTAATAATTTGGTTCAGGAGTCCCCGTCGCAAAACGGGGATTTTTGATTATACACCTTTCCGTTCCCATTCCTTTACCTGAACAGAAAAGGTCTTCCTGTGAAAAGGACTGTACCCAATATTCAACACTGTTTTCCTGTGTTCCAGGGTTGGATAACCCTTATTCTTATTCCACGCATATTCCGGGTACTGCCCTGCGAGTTCCGCCATATATGCATCCCTGTGGGTCTTGGCCAACACTGAAGCCGCGGCTATTGACAAGTACAACCCATCACCCTTTACTATACAACGATAAGGAATATCCTTGTAAGTTTTAAACCTGTTTCCATCCACCAGTATAAGTTCAGGGGCCGGTTTCAACTTGTCGATTGCTTTATGCATAGCCAGTATTGAAGCATTCAGAATATTAATGCAATCGATTTCCTCATTATCAACCGATTCGACCGCCCAGGCCAGGGCTTCTTTTTCAATTATCCATCTTAATTTTTCGCGTTGCTTAGCAGTCAGCTTTTTAGAGTCGTTTAATAAGGGATTGGTATAATTTTTAGGTAAAATAACCACAGCCGCGAATACAGGGCCCGCCAGGCAACCTCTACCGGCTTCATCGCACCCGGCTTCAGCCTGATCGGTTGTAAACGATGATTTTAACATTCTGAAAGATTTAAAAACCAGTTGTAACTATATTGCTTATTATCAACAAACTATACCCAGGTCGCAAGGTAAATTCTCATGCTGACAAATAGAAGAAAATATACCAAGGCAATCATTTCGAACCAGAAAGGCTTTTTGCTCAGGGTCAGGCTTCCTGTAATAAAAAAAGAAAAAGGCATCACAAACAGGTAATTTG
>JBAXXB010000093.1:0-14396 GCA_037128115.1 Bacteroidota bacterium | reverse complement strand
TTGCTTTCAGGATGTTTTCCTGAAGGCCCAATTGGTCAAATGTATTCATTAAAAGGTTTAAGATTAAGCCGGCAAAGGTACTCTTTATTAACGACCAAATAACATGAAGTGGTTAATAATGTGGAGTTTATTGATTTAGATGCCGACAAAATCCGGGAAAATGTAGTTCCCCCGGTTTATAATAATCTCTTGTAACGTTCTTATTGCCAGCTTACTCATTAGTATATTGGGTAATTGAATCGAAATCACGCCATTTCGGTAGTAAAATGGGGAAAAAGTATACGCCTTTCGGAATGACACAATTTACCCGGATCCATTGGAAACACACTATCTTGTAACCATAACCCATTTTTACTCGTATTATTGACGAAGGTTAATAACCTGTAAAAAGTAGTTTGTTTATGACTGTTTGGGATTTCCTATCTTTGCAAAGGAAAAATTATCGGTATGATTCACTTCTTTCGCAAGGACAAAACGGTGTACATCGTACACCATCAATCAGAAATAACGAACAACGATACCCCTAAGCTGGAATGGCTTTTCGGTGAAGCCCGGCAGGTGAGCGAAAGCAAAATGGCCGGGTTTTTTGTTGGCCCACGCCGAGAGATGATCACACCCTGGAGCACCAATGCCGTGGAAATCACCCAGAATATGGGAATAACAGGAGTACTCCGCATCGAAGAATTCACTGAAGTTAACAATGAGCATGCCTTGTATGATCATATGCTGCAGCGCCTCTACACAGGTCTTGACCAGGATATGTTTACCGTTGAGAAACAACCCGAACCCATCCTGGAAATTGAAAACATAGCCGAGTACAATAAGAAAGAAGGACTTGCCTTAAGCAGCGAAGAAATTGAGTACCTCGATGAAGTCAGCCAGAAGCTTGGCCGAAAACTCACTGACAGTGAAGTCTTTGGATTCTCCCAGGTCAACTCAGAACATTGCAGGCATAAAATTTTTAACGGGACGTTCGTGCTTGACGGTGTTGAACATGCCGAGAGCCTGTTCCAGATGATCAAAAAAACTTCGAAAGAGCATCCCGGACGTATTGTTTCTGCTTACACGGATAATGTCGCCTTTGTTGAAGGACCTGTAGCCGAACAGTTTGCCCCGGCAACACAGGATAAACCCGATTATTTTGAAACCAGGGACATAGAAACCGTAATCTCATTAAAAGCCGAAACCCATAATTTCCCCACAACTGTTGAACCTTTCAACGGGGCAGCTACTGGGTCTGGTGGCGAAATACGCGACCGCATGGCCGGAGGCAAAGGCTCCATGCCTATTGCCGGAACCGCTGTTTACATGACTTCGTATCCCCGTACAGGCGAAGGCCGTGATTGGGAGAATGAAAACCAAGCCCGTCCCTGGCTTTATCAAACCCCGGAAGAAATCCTGATCAAGGCATCGAACGGTGCCAGCGATTTTGGCAATAAGTTCGGCCAGCCCCTGATCTGTGGTTCGGTTCTCACCTTCGAACATTCAGAGAACGACAAACGATATGGGTACGACAAAGTGATCATGCAGGCTGGCGGCATAGGCTATGGCAGGAAAGCGGACAGCATGAAAGGCCACCCAAAGCCAGGCGACAAAGTGATTGTAATGGGCGGAGACAATTACCGGATAGGGATGGGTGGAGGTGCCGTATCGTCAGTAGCTACAGGCGAATACCACAGCGGCATCGAACTGAATGCGATACAACGCTCGAATCCCGAAATGCAGAAACGCGTGTATAACGCGATTCGTGCCATGGCTGAAAGCACTGACAACCCTATAATTTCGGTTCACGACCATGGAGCCGGCGGGCACTTAAACTCCTTATCCGAATTGGTTGAAGAACAAGGCGGAGCCATCGATATCACTAAACTCCCGGTAGGCGATCCAACCTTATCAGGTAAAGAAATTATCGGGAACGAATCCCAGGAACGTATGGGGCTTGTACTCCATGCTGATGATGTTGCGAAGATGCAAAGGGTGGCTGAACGGGAACGGGCTCCATTTTATGTGGCCGGGGAAATCACAGGCGATATGAATTTCTCGTTTGTAAACCCATTAACCAAAGCAGCTCCTATCAATCTGCCACTAAAGTACTTTTTCGGGAAACCTCCACGTACCTTTATGCGTGATACGGCAATACATTCCACTTTCCATAAGGCAGAATATGATCCATCCCGCTTAACCTATTATGTTGATCAGGTTTTGCAACTCGAAGCCGTTGCCTGCAAGGACTGGCTGACCAACAAAGTGGACCGCTCAGTTACCGGCCGTATAGCACAGCAGCAAACAGCCGGGCCTCTGCAACTGCCGCTGAATAATCTTGGTGTTGTTGCAATCGATTTTCAGGGTGTCAAAGGAATAGCCACCTCAATAGGTCATTCGCCTGTCGCAGGTTTACTTAACCCGGAGGCTGGCTCTGTACTTTCGGTTGCCGAAGCACTGACAAACCTGGTTTGGGCCCCTATTGAACAAGGCCTCAGCGGAGTTTCACTCAGCGCAAACTGGATGTGGCCCTGCCGCAATGAAGGCGAGGATGCCCGTTTGTACAAGGCTGTGAAAGCTGTAAGTGATTTTGCTATTGAGCTTGGAATCAATATACCAACCGGTAAAGATTCCCTATCGATGACCCAGAAATACCCGGGGGGCGACACCGTTATGGCACCCGGCACTGTCATTATTTCGACGGTAGGCGAAGTAACTGATATCCGGAAAGTGATAAGCCCTGTTCTGAAAGAGAGTTTTACTTCTTCATTGGTATATATCGATTTCTCGAAATGCGACTTTAATATCGGCGGGAGTTCATTTTCACAAGCCATGAACAAATTGGGTGGTAATACTCCTGAAGTTAAAGATGCTACATATTTCCGGTCCTGTTTTGAATCCGTGCAGGATTTAATCAACAAAGACATGATCCTTGCCGGTCATGATATATCTGCCGGCGGGCTGATCACAACCCTGCTGGAAATGACCTTTAGCCACACCAGCATGGGCATGGAACTGAACCTGGACGAAATGGGTGAAAAAGATATAGTCCGTTTGCTTTTCAGTGAAAAGCCAGGTGTAGTAATACAGGTCAACGATCTCGATTTTGTGAGCATCTACCTGCATGAAAAAGGCATTAAGTACAGCGTTATGGGCAAACCATCAGCTGGCAATACATTGAATATCAAACTTCATACAGAACTATTTACTTTTGATATTCATTCCTGTCGCGATACCTGGTTCCGTACCTCATACCTGCTCGATCGCAAACAGTGTGGCGATGTTATGGCAAAAGAGAGATTTGATAATTACAAGATCCAGGAACGCAATTTTATTTTCCCCCAGGGGTTTACCGGGAAATTCAGCCAGTTTGCAATTGATCCGAATCGCAAGACCCGTTCAGGAATTAAGGCTGCCATTATACGCGAAAAGGGCGTGAACGGCGACCGTGAAATGGCATGGAGCATGCACCTTGCTGGGTTGGACGTGAAGGATGTTCATATGACCGACCTGATGAGCGGTCGCGAGACCCTCGAAGATATACGGATGATCGTTTTTGTAGGCGGTTTTTCCAATTCGGATGTACTGGGTTCGGCAAAAGGATGGGCCGGAGCTTTTAAATACAACGATAATGCCCGGCAGGCACTTGCGAAATTCTACGAACGTACCGACACCCTCAGTCTTGGCGTTTGCAACGGTTGCCAGCTTATGATCGAGCTTGGACTTGTGAATCCGGATCACAGCGAGAAAACAAAAATGTTACATAATGCTTCAGGCAAGTTCGAATCAAGCTTCCTGACGGTAGATATACAGGAAAACTGTTCGGTTATGCTTAAATCGCTATCCGGAAGCAAATTAGGCATTTGGGTAGCCCACGGTGAAGGTCTTTTCAGCTTTCCGTATACTGAAGACAAATACAATATTGCTGCAAAATATACCTATAGCAGATATCCGGGCAATCCCAACGGTTCAATGTATGATGCGGCGTGTATTTACAGCAACGATGGCCGTCACCTGGTCATGATGCCGCACCTGGAACGTTCACTCCTACCCTGGCAATGGGCTTTGTACCCCGATAACCAAGACGCCAACCAGGTTTCGCCCTGGATTGAAGCTTTTGTAAACGCAAGGGAATGGCTGAAAGAAAAGGGCAAATAAACACTATTGCAAAGGATGCGGCAAACCGGACATCAACCAGTTGAGCCTACGTATGTGTATTATCCACTCATTTTACTGAGCGCAACAAGCAATCCTCCTGTAATGTAAGCTATTACCCACCAGCTATATGCGACCCGGGAGTACTTATGCAACCCGGCACTTACTTCTTTGTCAGGGCCAAGTTTGCGATTAAACTTCCAAAGCATGCTTGTATCAACAAGCATACCCAAAAGCGAAGAATATCCAATAAATCCGTGTACCGTCAGCATGCCCTTGCTTGATCCGATGATCATCAATATGGTAGCTGTGATATCCAATGTGATGCCTATCGTATAGAATAGCAGCACCCTGGAGGTAACACGTCGCAGTTTGCGTTCTTTTGTAAATCCTAAAGAATAGAATACCAGCGCCAGAGTCACTATCATGGCGCCAATCATTGAAACAATCTTCATTTGGGAGAGTGGGTATTGAACAGGTATGAGTAATGGATAAATTCGATGGGTAAGGGCGGCAAATATAGTGAGGATTTCAGATATATAAGCTGTTTTCAAAACCGGCCTACTTCATCAATTTCCTTTCCTTCATCCAGTCTTCCATCCTGTCGGGCCAGGATTCGACGGGTCCCAGGCCTTTCTTCTTGAGGGCGTAACCATGCCCGCCTTTTTCGTAGATATGCATCTCAACCGGGACGTGGTATTTACGGCAGGCCATAAAATATAAAATGCTGTTCTCGGGCGACACTTCATCGTCGGTGGTGCTGACCAGGAAAGCCGGAGGTGTATCAGCCGAAACGTGTAATTCGTTGGAATACAATTCGATTTTATCCGCACCCGGATTTTCACCGACCAGGTTCTTTCTTGAACCCAGGTGAGTATTCATTTCACTAAAAGTTATGACCGGGTATATCAGCAACGAAAAATCAGGTCGTACGCTTATTCCCGGATCGGTGATTTCACCAACCTGTGTTGTAAAATGTGTTGATGCCGTCGCTGCCAGGTGACCTCCTGCCGAAAACCCCATTATCCCGATCTGATCGGGCGAAATTCCATATTCAGCAGCATTTTTCCGTATAAGCCTGATGGCTTGCTGCGCATCCTGCAAAGGACGGATCTCGCTGTTTTCGAACAGCTTTTCCTGAGGTAAACGGGATTTCAACACGAAGGCTGTAACGCCTCTGTCGTTAAACCAATGAGCTATATCATACCCTTCGTGATCAATGGCCAAAATACTGTAACCACCTCCCGGGCAAATAATTACAGCAGCATCCGAAGACCTGCTAGCAGGGCGAAAAACATACAAGGCAGGCTGTGTAATATCTGTTACCCGCGTTATACCTTCTGAGGTCTTTGAGTCTTCAGGAATCTGTATGCCTTTCAGGCCAGGAACTCCATTTGGGTAAAGGACAAGCATCTCTTGCTGGGAATAGGTATTTGACAAAACAGCCATAAAAAAAAGCATTAAAGTGAAAATTTTTCTTTTGCGACCGTTCGTTTTGGCTGTTTTAACGGCCTGCCTGAAATAGTAGATTATCTGCAACATACTGAATAACATGAATTTGTTTAATTAAAATCATTAAGTTCCGCTTCGAAGTCATGCAGTGGTTTCAGAGAAATTTCGGTTCCGCTTTCTCCGTTTACCAAATAGTCGAAAGGATTATCCAGGTCCCTGATTAAAAAAAACATGTATAAGATGAGGAAAGTAACGAGTAAGGTGAAGAAGAGTGAAGCATAAAAGGGGTCAATCCTGATAATGATGAGGCCTGCAGCGACTAAAAAACCCATGGCTTCCAGTATGGCGTAAGCCGGCCCGACAAAATCCGTATCCCGGATGGTATCGACTCTTAACACCATCTTTCTCAGGCTGTTTTGCTCGTTTTTCATCTTAATAATATAGTTGGCCTGAATGCCTTCCTTCTCGAAATCAATAAAGAATTCATTCATCTGGCTGATCTTGCTTAGGATCGATTTTGTCCTTTCCTTCCTGAAGAACCAGTCCATCAGCGAAACCAGGAATGCCTTCTGAAATTGAATAAACTGCAGGGCTGCTTTAGAATCCTTGCTTTTGTATACCGTATAGGAATCATCGAGCAGTGTTCGAAGAGATGCAGTGAACTCACCCGGAAGTTTTTCGCTTTCCTTGTAATCGGAAAGTACCCCGCTGATCAGGAAACCAATCAGGAAAATAGTTCCTGCCACCAGGCTGGTGAAAAGTGCATTTAACTCCATGACCTCCAGGCTGAACTGGTGTGCGACAAACTTCAATACTGCCACTAAAATAACCAAAGGCGCTATCCTGAAGGCTATGGACCATTTTTGCCAAATCTTCCCGGTAGCTTCTTTAAAGGGTTGTTGTTTCATTTATCAAAAGTTTGCAGTATGGGCTTAAACTTATTAATGGGGAAAACAATAAATTATTGCATCCCGTGATATAAATCTTACTCTTATTTTGGCTAAGTCAAAGTATAAACTTTAAAAGGCGAAGCCTATAAATCTTTATTATGCTGACACTTATCCTATAATAACCCATGTTCGGCAGACAATAATCTCAGGAAGCCATTTCCTATTCCGCCTGTTTGTTTACAGCGGTATGCACAAGTTCAATAATTCCTCTGCCTAGGTGTTCGTCCTGCCATTTCCGTTCCGCATCAGTTGAACAGCCCGCGAGCCTGGCAGTTTTCAGCGCATACTCTGCTGCTTTCAGTGAATGATCCGCCATGTGCGCTGTAGCAACCGCATGCCCGACAGAACGGGCAACCGCTTTTAAAGCCGGGTTTGAAGAATCATTTGCCACTGCAATGGCTTCCATAGCAGCTTTTCTGGCTTCACCTACCGTAGCATTTCCTTTCGCCCATTCCCGGGCCAGTAACAATGCATTTGCCAATCTTCTGTCTGAAATCTCGTTGCAGGCCAACATAATATGTTCAGCACAATCTCCTGCCCATATAATTAATTGCCTGTGCTGTTCCCTGGTGAGAGACCCGCCACGATGTTCTGTAATAAATCGCTTGTCCCGCATCTTTTTCTCCGTTATTATAACCATTTTGGGCATAAAGGCTTGCCAGGATAGCTAATAAGCGTATAGGCAATAGGTAGATTGTGTAATATAGATACACCGGCCTTATTTTACCAGTACCAGGTATCCCCATGGCGGCAGGCTGACCTCATCGCTGCCTTTTAAGGTGTAGGTCTTTTTACCGAATAAATCCGTGTAGATCCCGGCGTGGTGCTTAGAGTTAAGTTTGGTGGTTACCCTTTTGTCGCTGAAGTTGATGAGGGAAATCACCTTGTCTCCATTCTTCTCCCTGGCGAATGATATCACCTGGGAAGGTTTGTCGTTGAAAATTCTTACCATTTCTCCACCCCAGGCACCGTTCCATAAAGCCTGGTTTTTATGCTTCAGGTCGAAAAGCTGTTTGTATATATCAAAGAACTGATGTTTCTTCCAAACGATAGGATCTTTATCGAAAAATTTGAGCGAGCGGTCGAGCCCGGCCTCCTGTCCACTGTATACCAAAGGCATCCCGTTCACGGTTCCTGCCATTACCATGCATGCCTTTAACCCGGCACCAAAATTGGAGTACTGGTTGCCTTCCCAGGCATTTTTATCGTGATTATCTGTAAAGGTCATGCGATAGGCATCCGGAGGGAAGGTGTTCACATCATGAGCCATATATTCCACCAGTCCACCAATATTCTTGTGGCCGGTAGTTACCTCCTTCATTTTATCCCAAAGACTCCAGGAATAGGTCATGTCAAATGCCTTTTTATGGAGGTCTCTTGATTCCCATTCGGCCAGCATAAATACGGGTTTCACAGAATCCAGTTCAGTCCTTGCATTTTCCCAGAAATCGATCGGAATAAAACCCGCTACATCACAACGGTAGCCATCAATATCTGCTTCCTTCACCCAGAATTTAAGGGCATCAGTCATATATTTCCGGATACCGGGCTTATTGTAATCAAAATCGATGATGTCTTCCCAATCGTACCAAGGGGTAGGTTGGAAGTTCCCCTCCGAAGTTTTTGTGTACCAGTCGGGATGCTCCTTTGCCAGTTTATTGTCCCATGCCGAGTGGTTTGCCACCCAATCCACAATTACGTGCATCCCCATTCCATGAATCTTGCCGACCAATTCTTTCAGGTCCCCCATGGTTCCGAATTCAGGGTTTACAGCATAATAATCTCTGACGGAATATTCACTCCCTAAAACGCCCTTCCTGTTTCTGATGCCGATAGGATTGATTGGCATTAGCCAGATGATGTCAACACCCATTTCCTTCAGGCGGGGAAGGTGTGCTTCGAAAGCCCTGAAAGTACCTTCGTGAGTATACTGCCGCAGATTCACCTCGTATATGGTCGCATTTTTGCTCCATTCCGGATGTGTGAGTTCTACATATTTTTTAGGCAGGTACCTGCTGTCGCCTGCATCCGAGGAATCGCTGTTTTGATTTTTAGCAGCCCTGTGACAGTTTGCAAAAATGACAATTGTCAGCAGAGAGCACACCCAAAAAGCATATTTTTTCATGACCGGAGATTTTTAGTGTGTAACTACCTGTTATTTTGCAATTTGCAGCAACGAATATTTCGGACAATATTAGTATTCAGGCCTGGCTTTGCTAGCTCACACAAAATACTCGTGGCACCTCCTTTTCAGAAGAAAGGGCAATGCTTAGCAGAATGTCAGCCAAGTTTTTGTACCGTAAAATTACAAATTATTGTTTCCCTGCGAGGACTTTTCTTCAAGTACAACGCCAAAAGAGATGTACCTTATTTTTATATCCTTGCTAACCTCTGTGAAAAACGCAAGTATTTTGGGAAGGCGGTTTCCTTAACGCACTTCATCTTTTGGATTTATTCCAGGAGGCTTGTCCTTTTGAGCTTTAGTGAGAGTACTATTGAGGAGTATTGATAAATATGTGCCGACTGACTTACAGGCAGCAGATTGACAGAAAATAAATTACAAAGCAGCCCCCATATCCCGCAAAAAAGTGGTTTTGATGAATTTGGTTTTTGGAACATTGCTAAGGGAAATAGTAATAATTTACTATCCGGCAGGCGCTTATAATAAGAGTTTCCTTGCCGGTAAGGTTGATTTAAACTGATTGATTCCATACGGGAGCACTTCCCCATTGCAACTGATTATACATTTACGGAATGCCGGCATTTCCCATCCCGGCGCATAAAGTTTACTGATGTTCCTCACCATAAACTGGGACAAAACTAAAGGGTGGCCATGGACCTGTTACATCAAATGTGAAGCCGGAATTGCCATCTCTTGTCCCCAGTATGTGGGCCGCAGCCTCGAAATCTGCTGATTTATCCTTACGGACCAGGAAAGCGGCATTGAGGATCATGGTCTCTGTTTTTCCAGTGAACTCTTTTGGCAACAGGTTGGATGGGAGAGCCGATTCACTCAGTTTCCTGAATTCCTCATAATATTCCTGGCCCCGCAGTTTGCCAAGCCTGTCTATCTCACTTTCAACAAGGACGTCTTTTTGCCTCTTTAGTAAAAAGGCTTTGAATGGCATACTTGCCATGATCTGTTTTTCGAGTGCAGAAGCTTCCGAACTTAGTTCGTCTATACGATCACACATTGCTTTCCTGTCAAAATAGACTTTGACAGACCATTCTTTTTTGCCTTCAATTTGCCTGAAATTTTCGTCCAGCATTTCGGAATTCTCCCGGATATACTTGCCAAGGCTGTCGGATGTATGAAAGATGGCCCCGCTCTGGAAAGGGATTACAGTAACACTTTCCATGATCCGGCTGATCACCCTGGTATGTTCGCTCGAATTTATCTCTATCCAGGATCTGTCAGGCAGGTTTTTCTTGCGGTTTTCTTCCGAAAAATCACATTGGGAAAGATATTTAATGACCACGGCAAAATCATCAAATTTCAGAGACTCAAGGAATAAAGACCCGAAGCCTGTCTTTATGGAAAAAGGGCATTTTGCTATACAATAAACATAGATCAGATCATTATTCATCACGACGCCTAGTTATCACCAAAGTGTTTTATCAGCCGGCAGAGCCATCCATACCCTCAAAGGAAGCAAGGCGTTCGAACGCAGTAACTTCAAGACTATCATCCATTTTCACAGAATAGAACAGGCGCACCTGTTTTGGCGGCATATTCATTGCTTTTAAGAACGAATCGTCTTCATACACTTCAGCAACCGTATTCCAGGACTCTTTGATTTTCTCAATTTTAATGACCGTCACATCATAGCAGTTTATGTTCTCTTTCAGGAACGTGACCACTGCTTTTTTAGCATCAATAATGTTACCCATTGTTATTCCTCCTTATGTTTTATTATATTTTCTGACCCACTTGTAAGTTCTTACAATCCAGCTTTTTCGGCAGGATATTCTATTGTTTTTCGTCCTTCATGGATTTTTTATCCACTGGTTTCTTCATATTGTTTCCGCAAGAAGGACAAAACCTGTATTCGAACATAAAGCGCCATGTTTCGCCGCAAGCCGGGCAAACAATATTCAGAGACTGGCCACAATCACTGCAGAATTTTTCGTTTCCACCTGTCATTTTGCCACATTTCGGACAGTTAAATGCATTCATTATTCCTCCGTTGTTAAGTTTGATAATTCCGTTATTTGTTTTGTTTTTCTTCCCTGATTCTCCCAAGTATCTGAAGCAATTCATCTTCCCGGCGGTCGTATTCTTCCTCGTCAATTTCATCCATTTCAAATTTGAGCTGCAATGCCATCAGCCTTTCCTTGATGGCACCCTCATCCGAGTTTTCTTTCTCGATTACCTCATTAATTTTTTTGGCAATAAAAATAGCTCCTTTAAAAGGTGCCATCAGAAGGTCATCTATCAGGAACATACTAAACTCCTTTCGTATTAATTACCAGGTTAACAAAATTATACGGCGGTAAAGTCCCGACATATTTGAAGGTCATATAGCGACCATACTTCTCATCCAGGTCATTTACCGCCTTGTCGAAAGCCGGTTCTGATGTGTTTTTTATGAGGAAGGCCGCATTCAGAATCATCATTTCCCCATAGTTGTCGTTGATTTTCATATCCTCGAACAAGGGGTTAAGGGTATCGAGGATAATATTTTTATAATTATCCGTCTCACGTTTAAGTGCATCAACGACCATTTCACCGATTTTCATGCGCTGGTAGTGCGTTTTATCGGCCGGCAGGTTAATCAGCTTATCCCTGAGTGAACGTATATCATCGTATTTTTCGATAATGCTCTCATAAATGGCTGCCTCCTGGGCTAGTACTTTGAGCCCTAATTCCTTTTTACCATCCATCTTGGTGAGCAGATCGCTAAATTTCACATAATCCTTTTCGAGAATTTTCAGGATTCCTGAATCGTCATCATGCTCGGAAATGGTCGAAAACCGCACAGGTAAAACAGTAAACTGCTTCATGATCTCCTCCAGCACTTTTTCATGAGTAGTCATATTAACTCTCCTGGCTTCGTACTGAATGATAGGCGAATTACTGACTATGGCAGTGATATCGTTGAAATTGATACCATATACCAGGTCGGCACGTTTGCCTATACCAATCGGGCCGAACTCTATGGGTCCAGAATGCCTGATGATACCATAAATGTATTTTCCTTCTTTGGGTGTTTCCAGATCGTTATTCATAACTGCCTTTTAGTCTGTGTAGTTTAAGATTCCCATTTTTCGGGAAATATTTTCAGGTCAATGAAATTAAAGATAGGCAGGGGGGCTGTGTAAACAAAATCACTCCTGTCTTCATAGCGGGCACCGAGGTCGGCCATGATGTTGTCGAATTCAATTTCCCGGCCGCTGTTCACCAGGAATGCGGTATTCATAAACATGGCGTCGCCACTGGTTTTATTCTGTTTATATTCAAAGACCGACTTACGAAAAGCGTCAATAATCTCCCCCGCTTCATGTTCTTTCTTTTCCGCAAGGGCGAGACCGATCAGTTTTCCCGCCTCATCTATCTGTTTGTTTTTGACTTCCTTATCATCCAACTTATCGATCTTAGCCCTGATTTTCTGAAGTTCAACATGTTCCCTGTCGATCTCATTGTAAATCATGCCCATGTTTTTCCAAGTTCCCCTTACATTGAGCTCCACCTTATTTTCGAACTGCCTCAGCAAAGCCATAAATTCGCTATACCTTCGATTCAGCAGGTTTCGGATTTCGTCGGGAGTGGCGGCAATAGTACCGAAACGAATCGGAAGTATGCTGCTGAATTCCTTCATAGCGGCCTCGATCACCATCTGGTGAGCCAGCATATTTTCAGGATTCACAACGAACCGGCTGAGTGGGTGGTCGCTCACCACCATCGACAAGCCATCGAAACCAATGGTAGAAACCAGGTCGCCGCGGCCTCCGACTCCAATCGGCCCCAGGTTGGTATCGCAATCCGATGCAATGATGCAATAAATATATTTTCCGTCGCGCTGCATATTAGTCCTTTATTTTTACCAGAATGAGGTTTTCGATGAGTCGTTCCCGGCTTAGCTGAATTGCATCCTCTTTCGAAGTTTGCCTGGCTGCCGCAACATAATCGAGGATAGTATGATAAGCCGCATTGATACGGTTAAAGCTATCCTCGTGCCCTCCCGCCGGATGGGCATCAGGATGAAATAACCTGGCGTTTTCCAGGTAAGCCTTCTTGATTTCCGTTTCGGAGGTTATTTCTTTCAGTCCAAGTTCCAGGCCAGCCTGTTCTACAGCCTCCAGGTTCAACCCTTTGACTTCCAATGTATAAAAACTATAGCAGGGCAGCGGCCCGACTAATTTGAATTTCAGAGAGCTTTGGAATTGTTCGTCCAGGCTGTCAATGGCGTGTTCAAACTTCTCTTTTTTATTGGAATGAATCAGAAACGCTGCGTTGCTCACCATTTGGTCATCCATCACATCATGTATCTTTATATCGATACTTAGTGGTGATAATTCATCCAGAATTCTCAGTTCAATAGCTTTGTTTTTTTCTTCCAGCTTTTGCTGTATCAACATTCCAACCTTTACCTGGTCAAGTTGTGTCAGGGTTTCCGATTTGCTGAAAATTTCATTTTTCAGGGCAATGATTTCGGGGTGGACGGATATCTCGGTGAGCACCTCCGAAAAGTTGTCCCAGGTGACAGCCAGGTCGATTTCGGACAAAAATTCAATTTTTTTAAGTGTATTGAAAATCAGCTCATACCCTGTAGACAATATTTTAATCACCTCGTTCTTAGTACTTACTATCGTGCCGAGACGCATAGGAATGAGCATGGCGAATCCTTTTCCCATGAGTGTTTCAATCGTTTTCTGATGGTGAACCAGCAGGTGTCCCAGCGATTCCTTGTCCGAAAAATCGAGTTGATTACTTTCCCTGTCCGACACGATTGCCGATATATTATCGAAACTTATAGTGTATACCCCTGAGTTTTCGAGCGACTGGAATTGAGTTGTCGCGTAAAAATTCGGTACTATTCCGTATATGTAGATTCCTTTTTTCATACAATATCCGTTTGTTTTTTGGTTGCGTTTTGTTTTAAGACCAATTGAATCGCTTCTTCAAAATGTATTTCCTGGATGGAAATTTCACCCTGCACATCATCAGGCTTCGTTCGTTTTTTTTCAATAAGGGCACGAATAGCCAGCATGGCAGCTTTGCGGCATATAAAACCGATATCGGAACCCGTTAGGCTTTCGGTTTTCAGTGCCAGGTTTTTGAGGTTTACTTTTTTAGCTAGGGGTTTGTTCCGGGTATGGATACCAAAGATTTTCTCCCTGGTGGGCAGATCGGGAAGGGGTAATTCAAATATCAGGTCAAACCTGCCACTCCGGAGCAAGGCCGGGTCAATCAGGTCAATCCTGTTGGTTGCGGCCAATACGATCACACCTTTGAGGTCTTCGATACCATCCATCTCAGTAAGGAATTGTCCAATCACTCTTTCAATAACCCCCGAGCCTGAACTATCGGTACTTCTCCTTGGAGTAAGACTGTCAATTTCATCCAGGAACAAAATACAGGGCGAGGCCTGTTTTGCCATTCGGAACAGTTCCCTTACTCCCTTTTCCGACTCCCCGATGTAGCGGCTTAAAATCTGGGGGCCTTTGACTGAGATGAAATTTACGCCACTCTCACTCGCCAGCGCCTTTGCCAGGTATGTTTTTCCTGTTCCGGGTTTCCCGTGAAGGATAATACCCTTGGGTGGGTTCGTGTCGGCTTTCTTAAACAACTCAGCATATTTCAGTGGCCATTCAACCGTTTCCTTCAGTGCTTCCTTAATATCATCAAGACCACCT
>JBAXXB010000092.1:0-14431 GCA_037128115.1 Bacteroidota bacterium | reverse complement strand
GTTCACTTACCAGTCTGAGCGGCCATGGAGGCACACTCGAATTCGGAAAGTTCGGGGGTGGACATTTCAGGGTACTCTCCTGGGTCACCTGGTCATCACCGGGCCTTGATTTCAACGATCTTGGCTTTATGCAGCAGTCGGATATCATACAACAGGTTGCATGGTTCGGATATAACGAATGGCAGCCAAAGCATTTCTATAATTCCTATAACATAGGGGGAGATTTTTATACCGTTTGGAACTTTGCAGGGCAGAATACATACAAGGGGATTGAATTTAACGGGAACCTGCAATTCAAAAACTACTATTCCGTTTCAACGGGCTTCAATTACCAGGGAAGCTCACTGTCAGCCAGTGATTTAAGGGGTGGCCCTATGCTTAAACTTCCCGGCAACATTAGTTACAGAGTCGGTATAAGTAGTGATGACAGGAAAAAACTACAGATGAGCCTTTTCCTGATGCAAAACCATGGACTGAATGATAATTCAAATATGTCTGATATAGAATATTCGCTCACCTACAAACCAATAAATTCGGTATCGGTATCCTTCTCACCCCAATACATGGTATCGGAAGATAACCTTCAATATGTCAGCACCATAGATGAAAACGGGAAGCAGGAATATGTACTGAGTCGTCTCAACAGCAAACAACTTTCACTGGCAGCACGGATAAATGTGGGGATAACACCTGAAATGTCGTTGCAGTATTATGCCCAGCCTTTCATTTTCTCCGGCGATTATTCCCATTTTAAAACCATAACCAGCCCGGAAGCCTCTGAATATTCTGAACGTTTTCATGAATATGTCGGCAACGAAATCCTGTACAACAGCGGATCCGAAATGTATGACGTTGATTTAGCCGGGGATGGTACAGATTTCAGTTTTGACGACCCTAATTTCCATTTTCTGCAATTTCGGTCAAACCTCGTTTTCCGTTGGGAATACAAGCCAGGCTCAACATTCTATTTTGTGTGGTCACAAGGCCGGACAACCGACGGGAGCCTGGGAAATTTCATGTTTAATACCTATAGGAAAGAACTGTTTAATGCACATCCTCAAAATGATTTCCTGGTTAAACTTTCGTACGCCCTTATATTTTAAAATACCAGGCCCCTGCTGCCGAAAACGTGACTTTGTTAGCCGGACTACAAAATTATTGTCCTGTACTTTCAACCTTGATTCCTTAAAACTTTCGTGAACAAGGTTCATGCTGCTTCAGGCAACGGTTAAATATTTCTAAGCCATACAAATTATAATTCAGTCATTTACTGCAAGTTAATACTATCGCTAAATTTGAGAATTGTTGATAAATTCTTGCCCCGAACCCGCCCATTTTCCCGTTTATATCGAATAAAATACTTACCTTTGCCTTGCAATAAAGATTGAATTGTAATAACTTGATTATGAGCGAATTAGAAAACAATATGAATGCCAGTGGGAATGGCAACGGGAACGGGAACGGCACTTATACTGCTGACAATATCCAGGTACTCGAAGGGCTCGAAGCCGTGCGTAAACGTCCTGCCATGTATATTGGCGACATCAGCGTTAAAGGACTTCACCATCTTGTTTACGAGGTAGTTGACAACTCCATTGACGAAGCTATGGCTGGTTACTGTAACCAGATTATTGTGACTGTACTCCCGGATAATTCCGTCAGGGTGACCGATAACGGTCGTGGTATCCCTACCGATTACCATGAAAAAGAAAAGAAGTCGGCCCTGGAGGTTGTAATGACAGTGCTGCATGCCGGCGGAAAATTCGACAAAGGTTCCTACAAAGTTTCCGGGGGGTTGCATGGAGTGGGTGTATCCTGCGTGAATGCACTTTCGATCATGCTCAAAGTAACCGTACACCGCGAAGGAAAAATATTCGAACAGGAATATTCACAAGGCAAACCCTTATATGCAGTACGTGAAGCCGGTGAAAGCGATTATACCGGGACTACGGTGCATTTCAAGCCCGACAACACCATTTTCATCACCGAGGTCTACGATTTCAACATACTGGCGTCACGCCTGCGTGAGCTATCATTCCTTAACAAAGGCATCGAACTCACACTGATTGATGAGCGCGAGAAAGATGATGACGGCAACTTCATTAAAGAAGTATTTTATTCGACCCGTGGGTTGGTCGATTTTATCGATTACCTCGACGAGACACGCGAAAAGCTTATCCCGGAGCCTATCTACATGGAAGGTGAGAAAAACGACGTACCGGTCGAGCTTGCAATGATGTACAACACATCCTTTTCCGAAAACATACATTCATACGTAAATAACATCAATACACACGAGGGAGGCACTCACCTTGCCGGTTTCAGGCGTGCGCTCACCCGTACCCTGAAATCATATGCCGACAAGTCAGGGATGCTTGACAAAATCAAGTTTGACATTGCCGGTGATGACTTCCGCGAAGGACTTACTGCTGTAATTTCCTGCAAAGTCATGGAGCCACAGTTCGAAGGACAAACAAAAACCAAACTCGGCAACAACGAGGTTATGGGAGCCGTCGATCAGCTGGTTGCCGAAATGTTGAACTACTACCTCGAGGAACATCCCCGCGAGGCGAAGATGATAGTCAACAAGGTTATTCTTGCCGCTACCGCGCGCCACGCAGCCCGCAAGGCCCGCGAACTGGTGCAGCGTAAAAATGTACTTTCCGGATCAGGGCTTCCGGGTAAACTATCCGACTGTTCCGAAAGTGATGCTTCCAAATGCGAAATTTACCTTGTCGAAGGGGACTCTGCAGGCGGGACAGCCAAACAAGGCCGTGATCGGCGTTTCCAGGCCATACTTCCGCTGAGGGGTAAAATCCTGAACGTGGAAAAAGCCATGCAGCACCGCATTTACGACAGCGAGGAAATCAAGAACATGTTCACCGCATTCGGGGTGAACATTGGGACCGAAGATGACACCAAGGCTTTGAATTTAGACAAGCTCCGTTATCACAAGATCATCATCATGACTGATGCTGATGTGGACGGAAGCCACATTGCCACTCTCATCCTGACTTTCTTCTTCCGCTACATGAAAGAATTGATCGAAAACGGCTATGTATATCTTGCCACCCCTCCTTTGTACTTAATAAAGAGAGGAAATACGGAACGCTACTGCTGGAATGAAGAAGAGCGAGTGAAACTGGTTTCGGAATGGTCGAAAGACGGATCAGAAAAAGGGATTCACATACAGAGGTACAAAGGTCTTGGAGAAATGAATGCCGAACAGCTTTGGACAACCACCATGAACCCCCAGTTCCGCACTTTGCGACAGGTTACCATCGAAAGCGGATCCGAGGCCGACCGTATTTTCAGCATGCTGATGGGCGACGAAGTGCCACCAAGGCGCGAATTCATTGAAAAGAATGCAAAATACGCTAATATTGATATTTAGGCAGCAATCTTAATATCATTAGTAAAAACAAAAAAAAGCCGGAGAATTCTCTGGCTTTTTGCATTTCCTGATTTTGATTTTTTTCACATCCTAACCGTTGCTGATCGCACGATTCAAAAAAGCCATAAACGGCTGCAGTTCCTTAACCCTCTCCAAAAGATGCTTCTCATAGTCACCGGAAACAACAAGCTGGTCAGGGATATTCTGTGAAACAATATACGAACGATATTTGAGCAGGTCGATATCCGGGAAATCAGCAGGGAAATCCTTAGGTGCCTTTTTCATTTTATCAAAATCACCCAGCTGATCGAAGTAGGATTTAAAAGAGGGGTTTTCCAGTATAACCTTTAGTTCCGGGCTATGGTAGTACACTTCACTGCGCAACAATTTAAGTATATCAGGCTGCGGCATATAAACGCCACCCGCCAGCATACTTTCGCCCGGCTCAAAATGGAAATAATATCCCGGGAAGGAGCTTTTCCGCCCGCCCTTGGCAACGAAAGCCCCGAAATTAGTTTTATACGGTGATTTGTCCGCTCCGAAACGCACATCCCTGAATATCCGGAACATACAATCCTTCATTGCCGGTGTTTGCAACGAAGGGTCAATTGCCGAAACGGTCACGATCATTTCCGAAACAAAGGTTTCTACCTCTTTTCGTGAAGCTTCGTACCATTTCCTGTTTTCCTGGAACCATTCGCGGTTATTGTTTAATTTCAGGTGTGTAAGAAAATCGAGGACCAGTTTGGCATCCATAATACATTTGTTTGGGGGAGAGTATGTGTACAAAAATAACACTAATCGGAAATATCTGCATTTATTTTTTGCCTACTGCCAGTTTTAATTTTGTTCAGGTCTACCCTTTTTTTTACAAGCCAGGATACAATATACGGTTTATTTTCATATATTAGATGAAAATATCGGCAATGTTCAGATATAGTTTAACGCTATTCCTGTTATTGGTTGTATTTAATTCAGGAAAAGCATCAGGCGAGTGGATCGCCCAGGGGAGTCGGTCAGCCGGGATGGGGCTCGCATCGGCAGCAGTTTCCGACTTATGGAGTGCGAACAACAACCAGGCCGGAATGGCATTTTACGACCGGACTGCAGCGGGTGTTTATTGTGAAAACCGGTTCCTGGTCAAAGAAATGGGCTACCAGGCAGGGGCCGTCACGTTCAAAACAAGATATGGCGTACTTGGCGTTACGCTGGGATATTCAGGCGACGCCGATTACAATACCAGCAAGGCAGGGCTTGCGTATGCACTAAAGTTGGGAAACCGTTTCGCTGCAGGCATAAGACTTGACTATATAGGGACTGTGTTGGGTGAAGAGTACGGGAAGCGGCGGAATGTTACATTTGATGCCGGTATTATGGCAAGAATGAATGAGCATATTACCTTCGGGGTTCACGCTTTTAACCCTATGCATGTTAAGCTTTCGGAATATAACAACGAAAGAATACCCGCCACGCTCAATGCCGGGTTTGGTTTCACATTCTCAGATAAACTATTGCTTACTGCTGAAGCATATAAAAACAGTGAGTTCCCTTTGGAATTCCGTTCAGGAGCTGAATACCGGTTAAGCCGAACCGCCTGTGCCCGGGTGGGGCTTGCAACCAACCCCGCCCGTTACACATTCGGTTTTGGCCTGGAAATGAGCAAGCTGACGGTCGACATATCCTCTTCCATGCACCAGCAATTAGGTTACTCTCCCCAGGTTTCGCTGCAATTCACCTTTTAATCACATGTAATAACCCGGTTTGCCATGGTAAGCTGCCGTTTGAATCTCTTTATTTCCCTTTTGCTTTTCAGCACAGCCCGCCTGCTGGCACAAAGCCCCGATACCACCAGGTATGCGGGGGCCGAAGCCATCGAACAGCAGATCGAGAACCTGGCTGAGCGTTCGGATGTAGAGACCGATTACAGTGATTGGTTGGAAGAGATAAAGCTATTAAAGGAAAAACCCGTCAACCTGAATTCAGGGGATGAGAACGAACTGCGCCGGCTATTTTTCCTCAACGAATTACAAATCAGCAATTTATTGGAATACACAAACAAATACGGGCAGTTGGCATCCATTTATGAGCTACAGGTTATTGACGGGTATAACGAAAAAGTGGTTGGCCAGATACTGCCATATATTTCATTGTCTCCTTATGTCGCAGAAAAATTTTCGTTGAAGCGGGCCCTGAAATTTGGGGAGACCAACATCATGTTACGCTACCAGAGAGTGCTACAGGAGCAAAAAGGCTATCTGAAAGTCCCGGATTCCGTTCGCAGGGCCAGCCCAAATGCATATTATCTCGGTGATCCGAACAGCCTGTTGGTCCGCATTCAATACACCTACAAGGACTATTTGAATTTTGGCATCCTGGGTGAAAAAGATGCCGGTGAAGTTTTCCTGCCAAAATCAGATACGCTGAAGAAAGGTTTTGATTTCTATTCGGTTCACCTGTTCCTGAAAAACACAGGAAAGATCAAGCAGTTGGCCGTTGGCGATTATCATGTGCAATTCGGGCAGGGACTCACTATGTGGTCGGGCTTTTCGATGGGCAAGGCTGCCGGTTCGGTGGTTATGCGTAAAAGAGCACCCGCTCTGCGCCCGCACACTTCATCGAACGAATATTCGTTTTTAAGAGGAATTGCTGCGACCGTGGCTATGGACAAGTTCGACCTTACCTTGTTTTATTCCAACCGAAAAGTTGATGCTAACCTGGTTCCGACCGATTCGGCTTCTATGACTGAAGAAATGGTTACTTCGCTCCAGGAAACGGGCTATCACCGCACCCCAGCCGAATTGGCTGACAAGGGAGCAAACCGTGAAACAGCCGGAGGCGGACATCTAGCCTACAACGGGCAACATCTGAGGGCCGGGGTCACCTGCTTTCACGTGAGTTATAATAAAGCTTTCGAGACCCAGGACTTACTTTACAAGAAATTCCAACCCTTACTGAACTCCAACAGCTATGCCGGGCTGGATTACAACTATAACTATAAAACGCTGACACTTTATGGCGAAGCATCAAAACAGCTGAATGCCGGGTCGGCCTTTTTACAGGGACTTTCCTTCAGCCCCGATTCCCGTTTGGCATTTGCCATGGTTTACCGGAATTATCTAAAAAACTACCTGAATACATTTAATGCAGCTTTTGGCGAAAGCAGCAGCAGCACCAACGAGCAAGGACTGTATATAGGAATTGTTGCGACTCCTTTTGCCAGGATCACCCTGAGTGCCTACGCGGATTTATTCACTTACGAGTGGTTAAGTTACAGGGCCGACGCACCCTCGTCAGGGAAAGAGTATTCCGCACAGATGGTATACAACATTTCGCGGCTGGGTGATTTTATTCTCGGATACAGGCGTACGGTCAACCCTACGAATTATGCCTTTGGCAGCGAAAAACTAAACCAGGTAGGTGAATCAGGGCGCGAGTATTACCGGCTGCAGCTCAATTACCTGGCATTGCCTTGGCTCAAACTTCAAAGCCGTATCGAAATTACAAAATACCAGGCACCGGAAAAAGTGCAGGAAACCGGCTATCTTATCTACCAGGGATTCCAGGTTAAGCCCCCGGAAAAAGAATGGTCCGTGAGTTTCCGTTACTTGTTGTTCGATACGGATTCGTATGATACACGCCTGTACGCCTTTGAACAGGATGTACCCTTCTCTTTTTCTGTACCCGCATTCTCGGGAAAAGGAAGCCGGTTTTACTTTTTACTTTCCTCAAAACTATATAAGGACATAACGTTAATGTTCCGTTTTTCGCAATCCTGGTATTCCGACAGGAATGTAATCAGCAGTGGGCTGGATGAAATAAGCAGAAACAAAAAATCGGATGTTAAGGTTGTATTTCAGGTATCGTTTTAAATTTCAGAGTATTACATTTTAATAACTTTTTCATATGAATATGACTTCCGCTGTTAAAAATTGAGAAAATAGATTATTTTTGCTTTCAGCAAGCTAATAACCTAACCATAAATTAAACAGAAACGTTATGTTCAAACAACACCCCAGGGGATTGATCGTCGCATTTTTTACCAATATGGGCGAAAGATTCGGATTCTACACCATGATGGCTATCCTTGTGCTTTTCCTGCAGGCACGGTATGGCCTGGATGAAGAAGCAGCCGGCACTATATACAGCTGGTTCTATTTTGGCATCTATGCACTGGCGCTGGCAGGCGGCCTACTTGCCGACTATACCAAGAAATACAAAACGGTCATCCTCGTTGGACAAGTTATTATGTTTGCCGGTTACGCTTTACTGGCCATGCCGGGGCTCCCTCTTGCCATCACCATCGCGGGCTTAATGACAATCGCACTTGGAAACGGATTGTTTAAAGGCAATTTACAGGCTGTTGTCGGGCAGATGTACGACGACCCTAAATATTCGAAATTCCGTGATTCGGCCTTCATGGTATTCTATATGGGTATAAATGTAGGAGCCTTCTTTGCTCCTTTTGCCGCAACCGGCATCCGCAATTGGTGGCTCAAAACAAACGGCTTCCTTCACGATGGAAGTCTTCCCGCTGTTTGTCACCAATATATAAACGGGACTCTGGAAGATCCCACTAAACTTCAGACCCTTGCCAACAAAGTGAGCCTGAATGGTCCTGTTACTGATTTGAGCGCTTTTGCCAATAGTTACCTGGAAGTATTTGCCCGTGGATATAATTATGCCTTTGGCATCGCGGCTATAGCCATGGTTATTTCGCTTGTTGTTTACCTGGTTTACAGTAAATTACTACCGAATGCAGAGAAATCAGTAAAAGCTGAGACTGAAGCAGGAATGCAAAAAGGTCCTATGACAGGTATATTCTCTCTATTAATAGCGATGGCTGTTGGAGCGCTAATATATGTCACATCCCACAACACAGATATCGCGTTTGCATTTGGCCTGTTTGCAGGTTTTGTAGCCTGGATCATACAGATTTCGACCAAGGAAGAACGCCCGCGCATCATGGCACTGCTGATGGTATTCCTGGTAGTGATCTTTTTCTGGATGTCGTTCCACCAGAACGGGCTGACACTGACCTTCTTTGCCCGGGATTATACGGTGAAAAATGTCGGGCCATTTACCTTTATGTTCTTCACACTCGAAAACATCTTGTCGGTAATCGGATTTGTTGCCGGCCTGGTGTTGGTTGCAGGTGCGAACCGAAGCCCAAAGATGAGGATGTTTGGCAGTGCTTTATTAATTGTGGGTGGAGGCCTTGGGTATTATTTTTTCAGCCATGCTGCTGCCGAAAACTCCATTTCGCCTGAGATTTTCCAGTCGTTCAACCCTCTATTTATTGTTTCGCTCACTTTTGTAGTGATGGGCATTTTCGCCTGGCTCAACAAACGCGGGCTGGAACCTTCAACTCCAAAAAAAATCGGTATTGGTATGATCATTGCGGCAGTTGGATTTACAATCATACTAATAGCTTCACTCAACCTCGTTTCGCCTCACGAATTAAAATTTGTTGATGCCAGTGGGGTTACCAAATTCAACCCGGTTCCTGATTCATCACGCGTAATGCCTTACTGGCTGATGAGTTCATACCTCATACTTACCATTGCTGAACTTTTCCTAAGCCCGATGGGACTTTCGTTTGTTTCGAAAGTTGCCCCCCCGCGTTTCCAGGGACTCATGCAGGGAGGCTGGTTACTCTCGACGGCCGTTGGAAACAAGTTGCTGGTTGTTGGAAGCTTTTTCTGGGGCAAGATCGACTTGTCGAAATTATGGCTTATTTTTATTGTCTGCTGCCTGCTTTCAGCCGCCTTTATATTTAGTATCATAAAAAGGCTCGAAAAAGTAACAAAATAACGATCACTGTGCCAAATTGAAAAGCTGCATCCGTAGATGCAGCTTTTTTTATACCATTGATTTACAATAGAATAATAAAATAGACCCTGGCATTTTGCTATTGATTTGAAGATAATTGGCTGAAACCGTAAAATCAAGACCGGGCCTGTTGAACCTGATTGCGAAAAAATAGCCGACTTTTGCAGAATGATCCCTGACACTTTCCCCAGGCAACATAACCGCCGCTACAATTCATACTCCGAATATTTCAGGCGTGAATTCGGCACCCGTGTGCAAAAAGTTACCATCGATGCAGGCTTTACCTGCCCTAACCGCGATGGGTCAAAAGGCTTGGGTGGATGTACCTATTGCAACAACGATGCGTTTAACCCTTCCTATTGCCAGCCCCAGAAAAGTATTACACAGCAGATCAGCGAAGGAATTGAATTCCATAAAGTCAGGTATCGCAGGTCGAAGAACTACCTGGCCTATTTCCAGGCTTATTCCAATACCTATGGCTCGCTTGCTTACCTGGAGTCACTTTACGACGAAGCACTTGCTTTCCCCGGCGTTTCGGGGCTGGTGATAGGCACCAGACCCGATTGTATTGACGACGAAAAACTGGAATACTTCGCCCGGCTTGCCGAAAAGAACTATGTGATCATTGAATACGGCATTGAATCCTGCTACAACAGTACGCTGGAGCGCATTAACCGCGGGCATACCTTCGAAGAATCAGCCGCTGCAATTCGCAAGACTGCAGGCTTAGGAATTCATACAGGGGCTCACCTGATTTTCGGGCTGCCGGGTGAAACCGAGGAGGAAATGCTGGCCGAAGCTGCGATAATCTCGGAACTTCCTCTCGACACCATAAAATTTCACCAGTTGCAGATTATCAAAGGAACATCCATGGCTGAAGAGTACCTGCTTGATCCTCTGAATTTCAAACTCTTTACCCTGGAAAACTACATTGATTTTATTGTACGTTTTACCAGCCATCTGAACCCGGATTTTGTAATCGAACGTTTTACGGGCGAAGCCCCTCCCCGCTTCCAGGCAGGTCCAACCTGGGGTAGCCTGCGTTCCGACCAGGTGCAGGTATTGATTGAGGCGGAAATGGAAAAAAGGGACTCCTGGCAGGGGAAGTTCTATAAGCAGGCGGGAAAATGATTTGCGTCTAATAAATCCGCTTCTTCCCAAACAGGAAAGCCTTCATACCGGGCTTTTAATTCCAGAAGAATTTTGCCTTATCCGGGTTTTACAAAAAGACGCTGCGTCTTCCTATGATGAGACGCTACGTCTTTTTTTACGAGACGCTGCGTCTTCCTATATCGAGACGCTACGTCTTTTTTTAGCCTAAAATCGGTTACGGTAGTCTAAAATTCCGGGCTTCTCATTTTGTGGAACCGTTTCTGATCCAGGTGAGCCGGGAACAGGTAGGCTAACGAAATTTCATGAGCTCCTCCTGATTTTGGGGAAAGCCGCGACAGGGTGCAGTCGTAACTATACCCTATTTTATAATCCTTCTGCTGGAAACCGAGTAAAAGGATTATGGCGTCAGGATTCCCTATCGTATGCCGCATCCAGGCCCCGATTACATAAGGAAACAGATTCAAATACATCCCGGCATTCACCTGGCGGAAATTCCCCTGCTGCACATAAATAATATTTGGCGAAATGGAGAAATTACGCAGGTCCTCTCCCTGCATTCCCTGGAAAAAGTCGATCAGTACCCCGGAATGCAGGGTCCACCGCAATTGTACCTTATTCTCGGCCCCATCATAGAATGCCATATCCGGCCGGCTGAGGTGGTTCACCGCGAGACCAAAATACAGGCTTTCCTTATAGCCCCCCAGAACCCCTGCGCTAAAATCAACGTTCCCTATATTTAGTTTGGCAGGCATATACTCCATGGTGGGTTCCAGACTGCCTGTATGAATATCAATCTGGTCACCAAAAACTACCTTGTCCCAATCGAGACGGTACTGAAGATAGCCAACCTGGAGAGCAGCATTTATCACGATATTTCGCGAAGCGTGAAAACGGTAGGAGTAAATCCCATTAGCACTCAGTCTGTTATACATCCCATCTCCCCCTATATCCGAAGTCACGATTACACCCAGCCCACCCGAAAGCTTATCGAACTGCTTGTCCCAGGCGGCACAGTAACTCACATACCCTTTTTTAACATTAGGCCACTGATTGCGGTAGTTCAGTGTAAGCCGCTGATCTAGTTTCGAGCCTGCCAGGGCCGGGTTCAGGTAGATAGGGTTCGCATAGAACTGGGTATAGACCACGTCCTGGGCCTGGATCACGGCGATCTTGCAAAGGGGCAGCAGGATGATCAGCATTTTTACAAATGATTTCATGTCAAGATGTTATTTAAGAAGCAATACATTTCCGCTTTGAGGCGATTTTTGCAGGAAATAATAGGTATATGGGGCTTTGAACCGTATGGTCCAGGTATACATATCCGAGGGGCAGAGTTTACCCTTGAATGTTCCATCCCAGCCCTTTCTGATATCGTCGGTCACAAATATCCGTTCTCCCCACTTATTATAAATTTCCATGTGGAAATCTATGTCCACATCCACATTGTATTTGGGGCCGAACACATCATTAAGGTCATCTCCATTGGGGGAAAAGGCATTTGGCATCCAGAGCAGCAATTCACAGGGGCGCAACAGTACCGAGTCGCCACCTTCACAGCCATGAATATCGGTTACTATCACCTTATACCAACCTTCTTCGGCGGCAACTAGTTGTGGCGCTGTGCTTCCATCCTGCCAGAGGTAGGCAGCAAATCCAGGTCCGGCATTCAGTGTTATTTCCTGTTCCGAGCACAGGGTATCGTGATCAGAGATCTGAATCACAGGATTAGTGTACACCTGCACCGCAATATCTTCTGACTTCGAACAGGCAGTGCTGTCGGAAGCTGTAACCTGGTATACTCCTGTGAATGTTGTGTCAACTTTACCCAGATCCCATTCCTGACCGAGGTAGGTTGACCCGCCCGGGCTCGTCCAGTTATAACTGAGCTTTTGTCCTGTAAGAGAGCCCGCACTCAGTTTAGCATCAGCACCTTCGCAATAGGTTCCGCCACCGTCAGTAAAGATCTGCGGAGCGGGCCTGATTTCAATAGTCCCCATGGTGTAAATGGCTGGAAGTTCATATCCTGCAGCAGAATAGATGACGCATCGCAGCCAGTTCCATTCCAGGTTGGTATGTCCTGAAACTAAGCCAATGAAATTAAGGTCGAAGAGCAGCCCGTCATTGTACATGGTTATAGAATCATTTGCCACAAAGCTAAATTGGATGACACCCGGAGATACGCTGCTTGTAGACAGAACACCATCTGACAGCAGGCTGCTGATTTGCGACAGACCTGTGAAGGCTACTACTGTTGAATCATACGTCAGCTGTATGGTGAATGCCGCAATATTGGTAAAATCGTAAGCCATTACAGGTATCTGTATAGGCACGCTGATACAGCTCAGTACATCACCGGCCAGGATACCGACTTCACCGGTTATCGTGTTAGGAATGACAAACTGCCTGAATGTGATACATCCCAGGGCATCTCTTACCCAACCCACGTATGTGCCAGCTATCAAACCTCTGAACTCAGCCGAATTCTGCCAGTGGGTTTCATCAAGCGAATAGGTTAAGGGTGAGGATGAGAGCGAGTCTTGTACTTTTATCCTTGCATATCCGTTCGGCAGGCCATTGGTAGATGAAATGGTGAGTATACTGCTGATAACAGGGCCTTTAATTTCGATGGTAAGGCTGGTAGTAACGGCACATTGCCCGTTGACGGGAGTAAAGATATAGTTCGTCGATCCAAAGTCACCGGTGCTGATGCTTGCAGGGTTCCAGGTTCCGGTAATGCCTTCGGACGATATTGCCGGAAGTGCGGGAGGCACAGAATTCTGGCACAAGGGACCTATATCTTCAAAGTGCGGGACAAGCTGGTCAGTGACCTGTACGGCAAGACTTATTACAATCCCGCACTGCCCGGCATCCGGCGTAAATGTATAGATAATCGTACCTGGAATGCCTGTGTTGATCACAGCCGGCACCCATTTCCCTGAAATGCCGTTTACTGACGTACCTGGAAGCGCGGGTGGCTGAGTATTCATGCACAACGGACCAATGGCAGCAAAGACAGGCATAATCTCAGCGGCTACGGTTATTTCGCTGGTGATAGGGATAGCACATTGCCCTGTATCAGGAGCGAAAGTATAGGACATTGTTCCTGTGACAGAAGTGTTGATTGCAGGAGGAGTCCAGGTCCCGGTGATTCCATTGGATGAGGTTCCCGGTAAAACCGGGGGCTGCGAATTCTGGCACAACGGACCAATGGCAGGGAAGTCAGGAATCATTTCAGGGGTTACTGTAATTTCAAGCGTGAAACCCAGGGCACAAGTGAGTGCATCCGGTGTGAACAGGCAGGTAGTTGTCCCGGCTACTGCGGTATTGATTGTGCCGGGTGTCCAGTATCCGCTGATACCGTTAAGGGAAGTTTCCGGTAAGGCAGGAGGTGTAGAGTTCTGGCAGAGCGGACCAATGCCTGCAAACAGCGGGATAAGCTGCACATTCACCTGTATGGCTACTGTCGCCGAATCCGAACACTGCCCCGGATCAGGTAAAAAGGTATAAATGAAGGTTCCCGTATCAGAGGTATTTATTGTTGCCGGGTTCCAGTTTCCTGTTATGCCATTGAGCGAAGTAGATGGCAAAGGCGGGGAGATGCTGTTCTGGCAGAGTGGGCCTATACCGGCAAATTGCGGTACTATCTGGTTTGAGACCTGTATGGCCATGGTGACCGGGGTTGCACACTGTGCCGTATCAGGAGTAAAAGTGTAAATGAAGGTGCCTGTCTGGTTGGTGCTGATTATGGCAGGCGCCCAGGTCCCCGTTATACCATTAAGGGAGGTTCCGGGTAAAGCAGGTGGTTCCGAATCCAGGCAGAGGGGGCCTATTGCGGCAAAAGCAGGAATGATTTCCGAGGTTATCATGATCTCCACCGTGGCGTTGACTGCGCATTGCCCGGCATCCGGGGTAAAGGTATAGGACGAGATCCCTATCAGGGACGTATTTATTGCAGGAGGATCCCATCTGCCTGTGATACTGTCGAGGGAAACAAGCGGCAGCGGTGGTGGAATGCTGTTAATACAAAGTGGACCAATGGTGCCAAAGGCCGGGATTACCATCTGTGGCTGTGTTACGGTATCAGTTGCTGATGCC
>JBAXXB010000091.1:0-14494 GCA_037128115.1 Bacteroidota bacterium | reverse complement strand
CCGTGTGCAACTCCACCCGAAAACTCTTTGCCAACCTTAAACGGATCGGATTGGTTGACCGGATAATTCTGCATCACATTATTCACCGCTTCCACAAGCGCATTCCAGACTTTCGGATCCCGGGTATATTCATACCAGGCCAGCAAACCACGATACAGCGTGGTTTTCGACCAAAGCTCACCATTTTCAGAATGGAAATTATAGCGTAATTCCTTATCGTAAATCCCAAGGTAACCGTCTTTATCCTGGGTTGCCAGGATGCGGTCAATATATTTTCGTGATTTTTCAATTCCTTGTTTATCATCCAGTAACACCACATTCCGTATATATCCATCCCACCAGTTCGATTGTGTCTCGGAATTCCACCATTTATATTGCTCTTCGCCTTCGGCATCACCTGATTTAAGATTGCCCAGATCTTTAGTTTTACTGTTTTTATGAATTCTTCCCTCGCCATAAATCGGATCATTTATAAGGTCGGGAACAAGTTTGTCAAGGTTCCCGACAAATCCTTCAACATCCTTTTGCATCTGGGTTTTGATCCAGCCGGCAGGTTTGATTTCTCCGAAAGGCAGGAACTCAAATTTTTCAACCATTGGCTTTTGTGCATTCATAATGTAAGTAGCAAGGATTAAAGTGCTTATCAGGACGAACTTCTTCATAATTTGTTTGTTTTAATCATTTCAGGAATAAGATTCTTGAGTACAAAATCTTCTGTTTTTAGCCTAAGTCCATTCATTCAGCTCTTCTTCAGATTATCAAGTTAATTCCTATCGGATTATTATAAAAAGGGGCTATTATTTATTTGTCATTTGGAACTGCAGATTTCCTCCAGCCATAATTTCCTTGTAAGTAATAAATGGTTTATCGACAGGAATTCCATTTAGGAAGACTTTTTCAGTATAAATATTTTGAGATGAGGTATTTTTGGCTTCGATGATGAGTTGAATTCCATTATTAAGTTGTAAAACAGCTTTTTCAAGTTGAGGAGCACCTAAAACAAATTCGTTGCCGGCAGGATTAACAGGGTAAAAACCCAGGCTTGACAGGATATACCAGGCTGACATCTGCCCGCAATCGTCGTTGCCGATCATACCATCTGGAGTATTGTTGTGGAATCTGTTAATGATTTCATGAATATATTTTTGCCCTGTTTCAGACGTATCGGAATAAGCATAAAGATAGACAATATGATGTCCAGGTTCGTTCCCATGCGCGTATTGACCGATCATTGCTTCCTGGCCCAGGAATTTATTTGGGTTTTTAGCATTTATGGTGAAGAAATCGTTGAGTTGTTTGGTGAAGGCTGATTTCCCGCCTAATAATTCCTTCATGCCGCTAATATCGTATTGTGCGGGAGTCCAGAAATATTGCCAGGCATTAGCTTCGGTATAATCTCCCGGGTTGTTCATGGGCGAGGTAGCTGCCAACGGATCAAAAGGTGCACGGAAGTTGCCTTTGGTATCTTTTCCCCTGAATAGTTTTGTTTTAGGATCGAATAAATTCCTGTAATATCCGGCTCTTTTATTAAATTTTTCAGCCGTAGCTTTCTCCCCCAATTTTTCAGCCATCTCAGCTACACACCAATCGTCGTAACCACTTTCCAGTGTTCGCGAAACGGCTTCGTTGTCCAATTTATCAAATGGGTAATACCCGAAATGGTTATACAACTCCCAGTCGGAATTAATATGACTTTTCGTTGACGTTTCCACCATTGCTTTCAGTGCTTCTTTGGGATCGAAACCGGTAAATCCATGGTTGTAAGCCGAAAGTATCATCGGGATGGCATGATTGCCTATCATGCAGTAATTTTCCTGCCCCCAGGCCGTCCAGATCGGCAGAAATCCTGCGGCTTTGTGATGGAGAAGCATCGTATTGATAATGCCGTTTATTTTTTCCGGTGCAAAAATCTGGAGCAAGGGGAATGCCCCACGATAGACATCCCAGATGGAAAGTGTCGAATAATATTCATTGGTTGCAGCCACGGCAATTTTATCGTCGGCTCCGCGGTATTTGCCGTTTACATCAGCTATGTTTGAGGGTTGTAAAAGCAAATGATAGAGCGAAGTATAAAAGATTTGCTTTTGTTTGCTACCAGCTTCAATATCAATCCTGCCTAGATACTCATTCCAAACCCTGACTGCATTTTGTTTTACCTTATCAAAAGTCCAATCAGGAATCTCAGTTTCAAGATTGAGTTTTGCGCCCGCTACACTTACTGTTGACAGGGCAATTTTCACCTGCAGGGTTTTACTTTCATTTAGCTTAAAATCTAAAATATACTTTGGCGCATTTTCTTTACTGCCTTTTGGAAGCATCTCCGATTTAACATACGGCAGATCAAATTTTACTACAAAAAAGTACTTTCTTTCAACCCAGTTTCTGGTATGGCAATAGCCGGAAATAGTCTGATTATCATCGGTTTTCACCAGGCTTTCCAACACCAGGCTATCAGTCAGGAAGCGAATACCATGCTGAAAATCAATAAATAGCCTGGCATCCTTTGCCGGGTATGTGTAGCGGTGAAATGCCACCCTTTCGGATGCAGTGAGTTCCACTTTTACATTGTCTTTTTTAGTGACGGTGTAATAACCGACACTCGCTTTTTCGGTGTTTTTTAATAAAATATACTTTAATCTACTGTCTTTACTTTCTATAAAAGGCAATAATAATATATCACCTAATTCGCCAATGCCTGTGCCACTCAGATGGGTTTGTGAAAAGCCCAGGACTGCCGTGTCGCGGAACTGATACCCGCTGGTGTAAGCCCAATCTCCGTCTTTGTTATCAGGCCCCGGCTGCACCATGCCAAACGGCATAGATGGCCCGGGGAAAGTATGACCAGTACCATCCGTTCCGATAAAAACATTTACATATTGTGAATTATTCTGAGCACTTACAAAGCAGCTGGCAAGTGCCCAGGAGCCTAATAAGAGAAGTTTTATCATAAAGAGCTTGTGTTTTTGTGTCCGGGATTTTCCAAAAATAGGAAAGAATAGTTTTTAACAGGCTCAAAGTTACAGCTGATTGTTGTCAGGAGAAGAAATTATTTTTTCCGATATTGCCCATATATTATCTGATATAATTAATATAATCTTACATTTATGGCAATATATTCTAGAATATGAAACCTGGTTTAGAACAGATAAAGAGAAATGAAGCAACTTCTTCGCTGACACAACGTATTCTCGATCTGCCTGAATTTGAGCCATTCTGGCATTTCCATCCTGAGTTTGAACTTACCTATATAATCAGGGGAAGAGGGAAACGAATTGTGGGTGATTCAGTTGAACCATTTCAAGAAGGAGACCTGGTGCTTTTGGGTCCTGATTTGCCGCATACATGGAATTCGGGGAATAACAACAATAAAAGCGAATCGTGCAAAGCTGTTGTTTTTCAATTCAGTCATAAAATGTTGTCGGATCTGATCAATGAATTTCCTGAATTTGAAGCTATACGACGCCTTTTGAACATTGCAAACCGGGGCATCTCTTTTCATGGAGAGCAAGCTTTGGAAACCAGGAAAAAGCTGTTAAAATTATCAAAGTCAAGTGGTTTGGTGAAGTTGACCCAATTCTGGCTTATCCTCGATGATCTCAGCAGATCGAATAACTACAGATTACTTGCCTCCGCAAATTATGTTCCCTCGCTGAATAAGTACAATGTTGAGCGGATCAATTCTGTTTTTAGTTACGTTACCGGGCATTTTACCGAAAACATTTCACTGCAAAAAGTAGCGGGCATTGTGCATATGACGCAGACATCATTTTGCCGTTTTTTTAAAATGATAACCGGTGAAACATTTACAGAATACCTCAATAACTTCCGTATTTCTCATGCTTGTGTACTACTTATAAAACAACAAGATAGAAGCATTTTGCAGGTAGCGTACGACTCCGGGTTTAAAAGCTCGACACATTTTAACCGAATGTTCCTGCAAAAAAAGAACTGCACACCGACAGGATTCAGGCGACTACATTTAGCCCGGAACCGGGATCTGGGGACAAATAGACCGACGCCGGGATAAAAGGAATGGGGCATTGGTTAATAAAACTTGCCAGTTGCTGGCAAAGATCTCTGTATTAATACTATACGGTTACATGCCATTCTAAGAAAAGAAACTTTAGCCATGCAATTGATTCTGATATGGCTTCCTGGTGGGTACTTCAGACATTCGATTCCAATCATAAATACATCTATATTCAATATTTTTTAACAATTACGCCTGATTATCCAATTGATATAATATTTTTGTAGTATCGCAATCAGATAAAGCATAAGAAATATGGGGAAGAAGCCGCGTCTTACATTCGGGCAGATCTGGAACATGAGTTTCGGGTTTATGGGCATACAATTTGGTTTTGCCTTGCAGAACGGGAACGCCTCCCGTATTTTACTCACCTTTGGCGCCGAAGTGGATCACTTAAGCTGGTTTTGGCTGGTTGCACCAATTACGGGGATGATCATTCAGCCTATCATAGGTTTGATGAGTGATAAAACATGGAACCGGCTGGGAAGGCGAAGGCCTTATTTCCTGGTTGGAGCCGTTTTAACCAGTATCGCCTTGGTGCTTATGCCTAACGCACCTCACCTGGCCTCGTTTATTGCGCCTATGTTTATTGGAGGGGGCCTGCTTATGATCATGGATGCATCCATTAATATTTCGATGGAACCTTTCAGGGCCCTGGTCGCTGATAAATTACCCGAAGAACAACATACACTTGGTTTTTCGGTACAGACATTGCTGATCGGAATTGGAGCTGTGGTCGGATCGTGGTTACCCTATATACTTGGTAACTGGATGGGAGTTTCGAAGGAAGCTACCGGTGCCGGGCTTGTACCCGCCAATGTGACCTATTCGTTTTATTTCGGCGCTATTGTACTGGTATCCACCATCTTGTGGACGGTATTTACGACCTCAGAATATCCACCAGAAGCCCTGGTCCAGGCCGAAGAAGAAGAGAAACCCCGAAAGTTTTTCATTCCTCCCATCATGATCAAACTTCTGTTGGTGCAGTTCTTCTCCTGGTTTGCCTTGTTTTCGATGTGGGTATATACCACGCCGGCGGTTGCATTGAGATTTTACGGAACGGCCGATCCCAACTCACCGGCATTCCAGGACGCTGGCAACTGGGTAGGGATTTTATTCGGGGTTTATAACGGGGTTTCGGCCATTATTGCTCTCTCGCTTCCCATGGTTGCTAAAAGGCTATCGAAAAAAGTTACCCATTCCATCGCATTATGTATCGGTGGTCTCTCGCTACTGTCGTTCCTGCTTTTCACCGACCCGCATTACCTGATCATCCCGATGATCGGTATTGGTATTGCCTGGGGAAGTATACTTGCCATGCCTTATGCCATGCTGGCAAGTTCCATCCCTCCGAAACGCATGGGGGTTTATATGGGCCTGTTTAATATGTCGATCACTATTCCGCAGATTGTAAGCGGTGTTTTCAGCGGCCTGATCCTGAAATATTTCTTTGCCGATAATCCTATACTTTGCATTATTATGGCAGGTGCCAGTATGTTTCTGGGAGCCATAAGTGCGCTGTTTATCAAGGAGAAACAGGTTTAGTGGTTCAGGAGGGCGAATGAAGTTTCAGTGGATTTGAAATGAGCAGCTAATGTTTGCTTAAGGACCAAAGTTGGATTGAAAAGCTAAGGTTGTACAATCCGGGGGAAACAGAGGAACTAAAGGTGTTTCGCATCTCCAATTTACTCGCACCAGGCAATCGAAGTGAAAAAGTCAAAATATAAAGTGCTGTCACGCTTATGCGGGCAGCATTTTTTAATTTACAGGTTGAAACTGGGCCCGTAATAGCGTTTTTAGTGCTTCCACTTCATACGCATTGCTAAGCAGGTGTGGCCCGACGCGGGTCCGGCACAATACGCTGAGGTAAGCGCCACTTTGCAGGGCCAGCCCGAAATCGCGGGCTAAGGAGCGTATATAGGTGCCTTTGGAACAAACGATACGAAAATCGACTTCAGGGAGCTCAATACGGGTAATTTCAAAAACCGGGACACTGACAGGGCGTGCAGCCAGTCCCAGGTCTACATCCTTGCGTGCCGATTCGTAGGCACGTTTTCCATCCACCTTAATAGCCGAAAACATAGGCGGGATCTGCATGATATCACCACTCAGGCCCGAAGCGGCTGCATAGATCATTTCATCTGTAATATGGGAAGTAGGAAAGGTTTCGTTCACCTCCTTTTCCATGTCGTACGATGGGGTAGTGGCTCCCAGGACGAAAGTGCCTGTGTATTCCTTGTCAAAGTCCTTGAATTCTTCGATGCGTTTAGTTGCTTTCCCGGTACAGATGATCAACAGCCCGGTAGCCAGAGGATCCAGGGTGCCGGCATGCCCGATTTTTATCTTTTTACCTATCAGGTGCTTTATAAGCCCGCGCAGCGAGCCTATCACATCGAAGGAAGTCCAGCGGTAAGGTTTGTTTACGAGCAGTATTTCGCCTTCGTTGATATCTAGCATGAGAAGTCTTAGGTTAATTCAGAGGTCAATCAGGAAATAAGCTTATTACACAGATATAATGCTGTGTTTTTCCTTGTTAAACATAAGGGGATAATGGTGCTGCCCAAAAAATCAACCTATTTGCAGGTCAACTCCCAATGCCAGTAATATAAGCAGCAAAGCTCCTACAATAATCCGGTAATAACCGAATACCTTAAAGCCGTGTTTCTGGAGAAAGGTGATAAAAAACTTGATAGCCAGAAGTGCAACAACAAAAGCAACCAGGTTGCCTACCAGCAGTATACCAATATTGTCGGCATTGAAGTGCTTATAATCTTTCAGCAATTTATAAGCAGAGGCTGCTGCCATGGTAGGCACGGCAAGGAAGAATGAAAATTCGGCTGCTTTGGTGCGTGTAAGTTTTTGCTGCATTCCGCCTATAATGGTGGCGGCTGAACGCGAAACGCCGGGTATCATGGCGATGCACTGGTACAACCCGATCTTGAAAGCACTTGGATAAGAAGGTTCTTTTTTCTCATCTTTGTTAATGAACCATTTGTCGACAAACAAAAACAGTATGCCGCCCAGGAGTAGCATAATAGCTACAACAAGCACACTTTCAAGCATTTCATCAATATACTTGCTCAGCAGGAATCCCAGTATGGCGGCCGGGATAAAGGCAACAAACAGTTTGTAATAAAAGTCGAGCGATTGCAGAAAACGTTTCCAATACAAAACAATAACTGACAGTATGGCTCCAAATTGTATGTTAACCGTAAATGCTTTGGTGAACTCATTGATATCCATACCCAGCAGTCGCTCGGTAATGATCATATGCCCGGTCGACGAGATTGGGAGAAACTCGGTTATCCCCTCTACGATTGCGATAATTATAGCATGTATATACGTCATCTTAGTCCCTCGGTCTTTTCACGATGGCTACTATCTCAACGGCGAATCCTATCAGTATCAGGATGGGCGACAGCGTAAGGCGCCTGAAATCGAACATTTCTTCGTTGAAAACATTGGGGTCTTTTGAGCCGCCGCCAGTCATCAGGATAAATCCTAATAGGATAAAGCCAACACCAACCAGCATAAGCACGTAATTTTCTTTACCGAAAGCAAATACCGGCTGATTGGTATCTTCAATCTTCTTGGTGGCATCAGTAGCCAGGGGTTTTGAAATTTTAGCCATTTTCAGGTGTTATTTTGAAATGTTATTAATGATGTTCAGGTTCAAATCGGCAATATTATGGTGTCAGGCATTTAATTTGAGTAAAGGTGGTCAATTTTCATCCGCAGGAATTTATTTACCGAGAACCAGGTTGACGCGGCCGACAGCACTACACCAAGCACAAGCACCCCTGCAAAGAAGAAAGAGAATTGTTTTATATCCTGCAGGCTCGCTAATTCGGGTATTCGCTGCCGGGCAATATACAGGGTGGCAATAAGCAGCAGAATAGCAATCACGGAAGCAATTACGCCGTGAACAATGCTTTTTTTAATAAAGGGAAGCCGTATAAACGTTTCGGTAGCTCCTACCAGCTGCATGCTCCTGATGAGGAATCGCCTGGCATAGATGGATAGTTTGATGGTATTGTTGATCAGTATGACTGATATTACCAGCAGTATCAGGCTGAAACTTATGATCACAAGCGAAATCTTGCGTATGTTGGCATTCACCTGGTCGATCAGGGATTTCTGGTACACTACTTCTTTAACCAGGTTGCTGGTAATAAGCTGTTTTTCTATCCTGGCAATACTATCGGTGTTGGCATATTCGGCCCTGAGTTGCAGGTCAATGGAAGCCGGCAATGGGTTATACCCCAGGAATTGTACGAAATCTTCGCCAAGTTCATTCGAAAGTTCTTTGGCGGCCTGCTGCCGGGTGATAAACACGGCTTCTTTCACATAGCTGGTCTTTTGCAGGCGTTTCATATAGCTTACCACAACATCGTCGGGTACATTTTCCTTCAGCATGACCGAAATGCTGATGTTCTCACGCACATAATCGGACAGTTTTTTACCATGGAGAATGATCAGGCCCAACAGCCCCAGCATAAACAATACCAGCGTAATGCTGATAATGCTGGTTATATAGGAAGCTCTGAGTCTGCCTGTTCCGGCTTTTTGCTCTGCCATGGAAATTTCTCAATTAAACGAAGCGAAATTACGCAAATTTTCTCAGCCTTTTTCGGTTACCTGATATTTTGATTTGCCAGGCATAATACGGAGCCGGTCTATAAGAGAAAAAACCTTTATCTCTGTTACCATTATTGCAGGTACTTTTTAAAAATAAAACAACACAGTTACCCGTAGTAAGCGGATAACTGTGTTGTAACACTATTAATCAGAACATCCCTTAAGGGAAACTCTTTTAAGCTTTCGAAGGTTTGCTGCGCATTACATATACTTTCCGGGCGGCATAGGCCATGGCCAGGGTAAGCAAAATAAAACTCCCGTTTTCGATGGGTGCTCCCCCGCCTACCTTGGCATTTGTAAAATTGTTATTCCCCGTTTGAGGAGGCGGTGGTTGCGAAATGGCTCCAAGGCTTAACAGCAAAAATCCGGTTATCAGTATAAGGCTATATGTCTTTTTCATCTTTGTAGTTTTTCTGTATTAATATTGTTTGGGATTTGATACGGATTCAATTACGTCGATTCTCGCTGGCTTCTTCCTTCCACCCTCCATCTACGACTGACTTTCTTCCGTATTCCAATTCCCTTTTTTATTTAACCACCACCTTAGCGGTAAATGTTTTGCTGCCGCTCATTACCCGAACTATATATACCCCTGTAGCTGTTGGAGCAGCTAATTGCATGATACCATTCATCACAGACTTGCGGCTGCTGAACTGCCGTCCTAATGCATCGTAAACACTGATGGTTGCTTCCGACTGCAGCATGGATGGTACATCCACAAACAAATTGCCCTGGCTCACAAATATATTGCCCGCGGTAACTTCAGGATGCTCAGGAGTAGAGGTTACTCCCAGGAACCTGAGCTGGAAACGGTTGTTGTCGTGACCTGCAATATGATTGAAAGTATAAACCGGGTTAGTGCGCAAGTCGACAACCTTATTCAATGAAAGGTCCTCCAGGTAGATAGGAATACCCATGAAAAATGATTCAAGCCCGGTGGCACTCAGGGTAACATCGGTATTTGCATTGAGTATAAAGTTAAGTGGCACTACCATGTCGCCTGTGTTGAAAGGCAGGCTGTTGATGCTGAGCTTGGTGCCATCAGGGGTTACCGAGTTGATCTGTGGAGTTTCCGGGTAACCGTATAATTTATAGGCATCGGCATGACTGTCGAAATTATCCGTAACATCATCGGCAAAGCGAATGGCGGTTTCGTCCTTGACAGTACCCGCCGCGGCAAAAAGATGTAATTCGTAGGGGTTTGCCGTGCTGCTGTTTTTCATAAATGCAGTGGTATTATGCACTCTTACCCTGTTGTCCATGCTGATGGCGGGTGAAGCTGCATTTGTACGAACCATAAACGCCTGTCCTTCGGGGATAATATTGGTTACTCCATTGGTTGATGCAGTTCCGACATAAGAACCATACGAACCAATATTGGCTGTCGAATTCCAAACATAAATTGCATCGTTTACACGAGTAAGCGACCAGCCTTGAGCTGCATGCCAGTCGATAGCCGAAGGGTACGGGTTTGGAATAAGGTTATATCCATGATTTAAATCCGTAAACGAAAGCACCGGGCTTACACTACCGTTCCGAAGTTTTCCTTCGAAGCTGTAAACAATGGATGCAGCAGGGTAGTAAATAAGGTATCCTGTATCCACTCCGAGGGGGCGTGTAGTGGATGCACCCAATCCAAGCCAGTCGCCGTTAGTGCTTGCGCTCTCTACAAATTTATACATATAGGAGCCGTAGAACAGGTTGGTTGTAGGATTGGATGACTGTGTAAGCGGTACGCTTACCTGGTGGTAGATCATAGAGGTTAAGCTGCCTACACTGCCCGAAATATAGCGTTTAACAGTAGCATCTACATTATCGGTAGCATGTATCAGCGAACCTGTGCCAGTAGCATCACTGTTGATAAGCAGGCCGGCGGTGCCGCCACTGTTTGCCAGGGGGCCGCTTACCGTAAGCGATTTACCCGGATCAATAGCTAATACTGCGCCTGATTCGATAGTCAGATTTTTGGAGGTTTTCAACGCCCCATCTACCGTTACCGTGTGTGAAGTTTTAATGGTTACATTATCGGTGTTGCCTGGTTCCGTAGCGGGAGTTGCCCAGTTGGAGCCTGCATCTACCGAAGATTCCCAGGTTGCGGGCGCTCCCCAGTTGCCCGTGGCTATCGAACGGTATTCGCCGGCAAAGGTGGTGGCACTGGCTGTTGGGGATGCCGGTGATGTCTTATAATCAATGGAAGCACCGCTGTTGGTATAAGGCCAAATACTAAAGTTATAAGTAGTATTCGGGTTTAAGCCGGTAAAGGTATAGCCACCCACTCCATAGGCAACATTATGAACCAAAGCACTGTTGCTTTCGGCGGTTCCGTCAGACGGAGCAGTTGGGCTTGCCGGGCTTACCGATGCTTTAACCAGGTAATTTTGTGGAAGCTGAGCACCCGTGGCATCCGTCCAACTAAGGGCTATTGATGTAGTCGTGCTGGTATTTGCCGCAAAACTGGTAACGTGGTTGGTAGGCTCAACAGAAACAAAAGTGCCACCAATTGCCAAACAATTTGTTGTTATTCCGGCAGCATATCTTGCAATAGCAAAAGTAGCGGATGTGGCTGTTCCTCCCCAGGCGTATATCCTGAAAGTTATTGTTGTGGTAGTGGGTACATTCTGCAAGGCCGTTATGCCCGACAAATCAATCTGTGTTTGAGCAACACCGTCAGCTGTACTCGTAAAACTAACATCAGAACCTATTTCATTAAAGGAACTTCCATCAATGCTGTACTTCCATATGTAAGCATTTGGTGCCGTGGAGGTCCTTCGAAGAGTTGCATCAAGAGTTGATAATGATACTTTATAATTCGCTTTAGGATTAATAGTAAACTGATAATACTCATTTGTGCTAACAGCAGTTGCTTTGGTGGAAGCATCCCAAGTATTAGCTGAAAATCCACGTACTAGTGCTGTTGCTATAATTCCAGTTCCTCTCGAAAGAACAGAAGTGTTAAGATTAGTATTATTTGTTGTTGCATTGTAAGTAGCCTCATCTCCTGTGGAAGCCGGGCTACCAAATTGCCAGGCAACAACAGGTAAAGCCGTTATATTAAACGAATTGCTTGTCGCACTTGCCAATCCTCCTGAAGCAGCCGTTAATGTAAGACTTGTTGCAGCAACTGTATGGTTGATTGTACTGAAAGTCGAAATACCAGAAGCCGCAGTGGCTGATTGAGGCGAACTACTGAGCGTTCCGGATGAGGTAATATTTATAGCTGACGCAAAATCCAAGTCCGTATTAGTATTAGCATCGATTGCTTTAACAGTAACCGATGGGGTCATATTTACACCAATTGTTGTATTGGAAGGCTGCTGAAGAAATGCAAGCAAGGTTGCTGTTACCTCAATCCTGTTAATATCGACTGTTACTGCGGATGCTGCAGCGCCTGCGTTGGCAGTTCCAAAATTCGAACCTGCGGTCGATGCCGTAGCAGCACTTACAGTAAAGGTGATTTGCTGGTTATCGGTCACGGTAGCCTGGTAGGTAACACGCAACTCAAAATCCTTGGTGCCGTTATCGGCAGCCGCCAATGTGAGTCCACTGAATGCTATGGTGGTTGCCCCGTTTACGGCTACTTCGCTTACATTAGTGGAGCCATCGAATAAGGCTGCAGTCCGTATGGCGGTTGAACCGTTTGTGCTAAAGCTAAGGGCAGTAAGCGTAGTTCCCAGGTTATCAGCATCACTTGAACCAGCCCCGTCGCGTAGGGTCAAGCCGTTAACGCCGATCGAGTTTCCCGTGGTAAGCGTGGCTACAGCCTGGTAGCTTGCATATGCCACATTGGAAGTATAGGGATACCCGCTGGTATTGGCAATATCAGAGGTTGCGCTAACCGTACCCGTGCCTGTTAAGTTAATGATATAGGGGCTTTCGCTCCCGGTTGCATCGTCGTTGGCAATGCTGATGGCCGCTGTTTTGCTTCCCTGACTGCCTGGGTTGAAGGTAATGGTGAATGTGGTAGATCCGCTTACCGCCACGGTTGCAGTTGTGGCCGTTTGATCAACCGTAAACTCCGAAGCATTGGTACCGCTGATGGCAATTTTAGGAGAGCCTGTTAAATTGAGCGTAGCTGAACCTAAATTTTCGATAGTAAAGGCTATTGCAGTGCTGCTTGTACCTGACACCTGGCTGCCAAAGGTATATGTATTATTGGATAAGTAATTGGTAGAGGCTTGCTTAACATTGATTTCAGGCTGGGGGTTGGTAACATCGAAAGCCCCGCTTTCTTTGTTGAACGAACCGCTTGTTACCGTTATTTTATTACTTGTGCCTGCCGTATTGAATTTTAGGTTGCTTAAAGTTAAGAGCCCTGACGAAAAACTTCCCGTAGTAGTTGCCCCCGGATCGAATGTAACCGAACCTACAGTTACTGCCACCGAAAAACCTCCCGAGTAATCCAGATCGGTATTGCCGTTTGCATCAATGGCTTTAAGTGTAGGCGAAGGACTCATCACGGCAGTCATTGCCACAGTGGATACCCCTTGTATATATGAAATATCTGTAGCTGTAACCTCTATCTTGTTAGCGTCAGTTGCAACACTGCTCAACACTGCAGTAAAAGCAGAAAATGTTGAACTACCTGAAGCTGCTGCCACTACATTAGTATTAGTGATTTGAAACTGAAACTGCTGGTTATCAGTTACAGCTGACTCAAATGTCACATATAAGTCAAGGGTTTTAGTGCCTCCGTCAGCAGCCGTAACATTAGCCCCTGAAAGTCCAGTAAATGCAATAGATTCTCCTGTAACGCTCACTTCTGCAACTTTCGTTGAACCATCAAATAAAGCAGCCTCCCTAATAGTATTTGCCCAGTTGGTAACCGAATTGCTCACGCCCTTAGTTAATGTGGCAGAAGCTAAAATTGTCGGTAATGCATCAGCATCAGTACTTCCTCCTCCGTCGCGAACAGTAAAAGAAAACAGTCGGACAGCATCTGAAGTAGCAGTGATAGAAGAAGCTTGGTAGCTGGAATATGCAATATTGGAGGTTTCGTTTGCAGCACCAATAATATCGGAAGAACTGCTGCCTGAAGGAGTGCTGGTAACAGCAATATTGTCAATAGAAATTTTTGGCTGGCTACCGCTCGGAGTACCCGAGGATAAAGTTGTGCTGTATTCATAGAATCGCAACCTAGCAGTTGAAGAATTATTAAAAACAGCAGGGAGGGAAATCGTTGTTATGCTTACACTTGAAGCAACATTATTTTCAGCCGTATAAGGTAAGTTGGTTCCTGTTATCTCCGTAAAAGTTGTTCCGTCTGTTGAATAAAATAATTTCAATTTCGAATCCCTGTTGCCAGAACCATTAAAAACAGTAGCAACGTCAAAACTAATTGTTCCGGCATTTCTACCTGTAAAATTTAACAATAAGTCTATGGCGCATGCATTAGCTGTACTGGTTGACAACAAATAAATATTTGCAGAACCTCTTTGAACACCACCTGAGGTTGTCGTTGAAAAAGTTGCAGTTGAAACCGTAGTTTTCACACCATCTCCAAGTGTACCGCTTGCATTTACAAGAACTGAAGCCCACTCTTGTGAATCCGTTCCATTAAAACCATTTGGCCAGTTTGTTGTATTTGCTATGTTAGTGAATATTTCGGAATAATCCCCTCCTGACATAACATATGGAGTCTGTCCCTGTCCCCATCCCGGTATTAGCATAAAAAGAATAAGCGCCACTAAAGCGAGGCTTTTCGAAAGGTGTAATGTTTTTATCATGGTATTTGGTTTTTGTTTGTTACGGGTTGAAAGGGTTCAATGCTGTGCGTTCAAAGGGTTTAAAGAGTTCAATGCTGCGCGTTCAAAGGGTTTAAAGAGTTCA
>JBAXXB010000090.1:0-14524 GCA_037128115.1 Bacteroidota bacterium | reverse complement strand
CAGTTTTGCGATATCGTAACCACTATATCTTCAAAGCTCTTCTGACTTATCGGGAGAGCTTTTTTTATGCTCTATCCGATAGCCCTTCTGGGTAAGTGATCATTTCGTTGTAAATCAATAAAAATCACATACCATGGACAAAATCACAAGAATCATCCACTCCATTCCCGTTGACGAATTAACCGGTGCCATTTCGGTGCCTATATACCAGACCGCCACCTATGTGCAGGAAGCACCTGGGGTGAACAAAGGTTACGACTATGCGCGAACCAACAATCCTACCCGTGCCGCACTCGAGAAAATCATTGCCCAGCTCGAAGGTGGCGTTGCCGGTTTTGCTTTTGCAACCGGGCTGGCAGCAATCGATGCCATTCTGAAAACTCTCAAGTCAGGCGATGAAATTGTCGCCGTCGATGATATCTACGGTGGAGCTTACAGGCTTTTTACCCATATTTACCAGAAATTCGGAATCAAGATACACTATGTGGATACCACCGATGCTGCCAACATTTCGGGGTTCCTGAATGAAAATACCCGGCTGGTCTGGCTTGAGTCGCCGACCAACCCGACGCTCAAAATCTCGGATATTAAAACGATTGCCGAACTTGCACATAAGGCAGGAGCACTGGTAGTAATTGACAATACTTTCGCCACACCCGTAGCACAGAACCCAATCGAACTGGGAGCCGACATAGTGATGCACAGCGGAACCAAATACCTGGGCGGGCATTCGGATTTACTGGCCGGCCTGGTGGTGGTAAACTCCGAGAAACTGGCTGAAGAAATCAAATTCATACAAAATTCATCGGGTGGAGTTCTCGGCCCCCATGATTGCTGGCTGGTGATACGGGGCATTGAAACTGTCGCGCTTCGTGTAGAAAGGCAATGCGAAAATGCAGTAAAAGTCGCCGCATTCCTGGATTCGCATCCCGATGTGGATCATGTAAACTACCCCGGGTTGAGTTCGCACAAAAACCATGAGATAGCTAACATACAGCAGAACGGTTTATTCGGTGGCATGATCTCTTTCTCTTTAAAAAAGGATACCGAGGAAGCAGCCCTTGCCTTTGTGACTGCGACGAAGTTGTTCAAACTGGCCGAGAGTCTCGGGGGAGTGAAAAGCCTTCTTTGCCATCCTTCGCAGATGACGCATAAATCGGTTCCCCGCGAAAAACGCCTGGCTTCCGGTATCAACGATTCGCTTATCCGCCTTTCGTGCGGTATAGAAGCTGCCGATGACCTGATTGCGGACCTGCAGCAGGCATTTGAGAAAGCAAGAGAATAGGGGAGAGTGGAGAAAAAGCTTCCATCTTTCGGACTCTATACTTTAAGCTTTTTGGATCAACTATCGCTCACCCTAATAAATAGTCTCAGTAAGAATAATTATAACAGGAACTAAACATGACATACGATAAGAAACTGATCATCGGGCTTTTTGGCTTCGGTGTAGTAGGTGAGGGGATATACCGGGTGCTCAAGCAGACTCCGACGCTGCAGGCGGAAATTAAACGGATTTGTATCAAGCATCCGGATAAAAAAAGGAACGCACCATCTGAGTTATTTACAGCGGATGCTGAACTGCTGCTGAATGACCCGGAGATCAATGTAGTGGTTGAACTGATAGATGATGCAGAGGCAGCATGGCATATAGTATCCACTTCGCTGGGAAGTGGAAAAGCAGTGGTAAGTGCAAACAAAAAAATGATAGCTGCTCACCTGGCTGAACTGCTACAGCTGCAGGAAGATAATAAAACATCCTTTCTGTATGAAGCCGCTGTCTGTGGCAGTATCCCCGTCATCCGTAACTTGGAGGAATATTACGATAACGATATGCTTAATTCGGTGACAGGTATAATTAACGGCAGTACCAATTATATACTGACCCGTATGAACGAGGATGGGATGGCCTACGACGACGCGCTGAAACTGGCCCAGCAGCTCGGTTTTGCCGAGAGCGACCCTTCGCTCGATGTGGAAGGAACCGATGCAGCCAATAAGCTCACTATTATTCTGAATCATGCTTATGGCATTGTTTCGGCACCCGGAGAAATTATGTGCAAGGGAATTACCCAGTTACATCCAGCCGATAGTGTTTACGCCAGGGAAAAAGGCTACTGCATAAAGCTTGTGGCGCGTGCCCACCGCTTTAACCATACTGATGTTGCCGCCTGGGTTTTACCAACCTTTGTGGGGCCTGGAAGCCAGTTATTTAATGTACGGTTCGAGTTCAATGGTGTAATAATTGGAACCCGGCTGGCAGACGAACAGTTTATTTACGGGAAGGGTGCAGGCCGTTACCCGACTTCATCGGCCGTGCTTAGCGATATTGCCGCGCTGCGTTACGGGTATAAATATGAGTACAAAAAACTACGCACCGGGGTTGATTATGGCCTTTCGGATGAACATGTACTCAGGGTTTACGTAAGTTGCGAAAATATGAACGATATTGATCAGCGGGATTTTATCACTATTGAAGAAACCTATATTAGCCAGAACCGTAAATACATAACAGGTTCCATTAAGTTCGACTGCTTGCGCAACGCAGCATGGATAAATAACCCGGCTAACTCGGTGATTGTGTTTGATAACCAGCGCCAGGAAGAGAATCAGCATTTCGAAGAACTGGTCTAGCGGCATTCACTTTTCCGGCTGTTAATAGCTCTTCGCTTATAGTGTTAAAGGATTATTGAAGAAGTATAACAACGGATTTTTCAGAGCCGTTGTTAATGCCAAAATATTGTTTACTGTTTTTGATAAATAAGTCAGATATTTGCACAAACAACCCGCAACCGGATGGTAAAGATTTCAGCGGTGATCATTGTATTTAACGAAGAACGCAACATTGAACGCTGCCTTAAGTCACTTACAGGCATTGCTGACGAAATAGTGGTGGTTGATTCGTTTTCGACCGATGCAACCGAAAAACTCTGCCAGCCATTTGGAGTTCACTTTATAAAACATGTCTTCGAAGGTTATATTGAACAGAAATCATGGGCTACCAGCCAGGCGACCTATGATTATGTGCTTTCGCTGGATGCCGACGAAGCTCTTTCGGATTACCTGCGGAATTCGATAGCGGCAGTAAAAAACAACTGGCAGGCTGATGGATACTCATTTAGCAGGCTGACTAATTACCTAGGCCATTGGATCAAACATTGTGGCTGGTATCCTGATGTAAAGCTTCGGCTGTGGGACAGGCGCAAGGGCGAATGGGGCGGGCAAAATCCGCATGATATGGTTGTTATGCAGGATGGTTGTAAGGTTGTGCGTATAGCTGGCGATTTGTTCCATTATTCCTACTATTCCATCAGGCAGCATATAGACCAGTTCAATAAATTTACCGATATTTCGGCTGAAGAAGCGGTTGCCAAAGGCAAAAAAGCTTCACTGTTTATTGCAATCTATAAAGGAATATGGAAGTTTAAAAGGGACTATTTTTTCAAGCTGGGTTTCCTCGACGGGTATTATGGGTTTGTGATATGTTACTTATCGTCCTTTGCTACATTCAGCAAATACCTTAAGATTATTGAGCTGAGGAAGCTGAATGAAAAGCAATGAATCCTGGATAAAAAGCAGGCTTGAAGACCACAGCCCGCACGGTTAATACCCGAGCAGCTGCCTTTTAGAAGGAGATGTTTGTTCCCTAGCAGATATTACACTTCCGGATCAAAACACTGAGCAATTATTGGATTTCAATCAGCGTAAGCGTATTTATATTCATGGGTGTCACCGGTAAGGTGAAAAAATGCGATTTGCTACCGTAAACCAGGCTATCCCTGAGGAAAACCGAATCAAAGTATAATTGCATTCTCCTTCCAGAACTATCGGTCAGGCGTATCCCGGTCTGAGCTTTAACAGTTACGGTCACATCACGCCCTTTTTTGTCCTTGCATTGGAGGGTTCCTATACCATTGTAAAAGTTTGCGCCCCCTTTCATCGCTACACCAAGCAATCCAAGCCTGAAATCGTAGGCATCGTATATTTTATTGGGATCAATTTTCTGTAACTGCTCCTTAAGACTAACCGGTGTCATATAATAGGTCGAGCAGGAAGTTAACATCAGGCTGAGAAACGATAATAATACTATATACCTTTTCATAATTCTTGTTTAATTAAGATACTATTAATAAAGGAGTTAATAATCCCGTCTGAAACTACACGATCATTGCCTTCCTTCCCAAAACCAAGCTGAAACTTCAGGTTGTTTTTTGCCGCCCAAACCTGAAATTTAAAACTTAAAACGTAAAACTTTCGGATTTAAACCTGAAACCAGTCACCAGCCACCAGTCACCAGCCACCAGTCGCCTTGAACTTCCTACCACGAAATCTCATTCTTCACACCTGCCTTGAGGTTGTCAATCAGCAGCACATCCTGTTCCATCTTCCTGCTTTCAAACCAGAGCGGATCGTTGGGTGTGATGCTATTATAGAGGTCGAGGACCGCCCTTTTTGAACCAACAGCTTTGCCGTTCACCTTCATTAGGCTGGCAACTCCTTCGAATCCATGAAGGATGATCTGAATGGTCTTAAATTTACTGGTATAGGAACCGGATGCAAGTGGTTCGAGAATGATTTTTTTTCCGGCAGCATCAAAATTCATTTTAGCTTCGATAAAGCTTCCTTTCTCATAGGAATAAGTCTGCCCGTCATCTTCGTAAAAAGAGTAAACTGAACCTTCGGTTCCATAATAAACATGCACAAAAAGCGTATCCGAGGGCTTCTCCGAAGTGCTCTGAACCTGGGTCTGCATGGGGATAATACTCCCGCCTTTGGCGAAGACCGGTAATTTATCGAGCGGGCATTCGATCAGTATTTCCTGGCCGCCTTCATATTTCATCCCGTTAAAGAAATCGTACCATTGCCCCGCGGGTAAATAGACTTTGGTGCTTTCCCTGGTACTTTCAACCGGGGCTACCAGGATGGAGGGGCCGAACATATATTGCTGCTGGTAGACATAATACCAGCATTTTTCATCAAAGGTATTGTCGATAACCAGGGTACGGCTTACCGGCATCCCTGTTTTGTGTGCTTCGGCAAAAGCTGAATACAGGTAGGGCATTAGTCGGTAGCGAAGCGAAATATAGTTGCGCGAAATATTTTCGACTCTTTCCCCATAGCTCCAGGGCTCAGAGGCTTTCTCGTCGCTGGCCTTATGCACCCTGAAAAAGGGCGTGAAAGCGCCTATGGTAATCCAGCGTCCGAAGAGTTTCGCCGAAGTTTCACCCATAAAACCACCCACATCCACACCGCTAAAAGCCATGCCGCTGATGCCAAGTGAATTTACCAGGCGGCAGCCCAGCATCATATGGGCATCGCTTGCAAAATTATCACCTGTCCAAATCGCCGTATAGCGTTGCCCTCCTGCATACGATGCCCGGGTGAGGGTAAGCGGGCGTTTCCCGTTCATAAGGCTGCGGGTTCCCTCGTAGGTGCTACGCGACATCTGCATGCCATAAACATTTTTTGCCTGGCGGTAACTGGCCTGGCGCCCGTCCCAATCGAGGTTCACCAGGGATGGGGTATAACCACCTCCCCAGGAAGCAATCTCGTTCATATCAGTCCAGAAACCCTCGACCCCTGCATTGACCATGGGTGCGAAATTATCGCCCCACCATTTGCGCACTACCGGTTTGGTGAAATCAGGAAAGTTGCACCAGCCAGGCCACACCTGCGCAGTATAGTCCTGCCCATCGGGGTATTTGATAAAATAATTCTGTTTCGTACCTTCTTCACAAGCTTTATACCCTTTTTCCACTTTAATCCCCGGGTCGATGATCACCGTGGTATGGATATTCATTTCTTTCAGTTTGCCCAGCATATCGGCTGGTTTCGGAAAGCGTTCGGGGTTCCATGTGAATACTTTATAGGCATCCATATAATGAATATCGAGGTAGATAGCATCAATGGGAATACTCTTTTCCCGGAAAGTACGGGCCAGGTTAAGTACTTCCTGGTCGGGATAATAGCTCCACCGGCTCTGCTGAAACCCCAGCGACCAGACAGGAGGTATGTTTATACGCCCGGTTAGCTGGGTATATTGGTTAATGATCTGCCTGATATTACCATACATAAAATAGTAGTTCATCTCGCCTCCGTCTGCGCCAAAGGAGGAAAAGCGGTCGTTCGAAGCCCCGAAATTGAAAAGGCTCTTATAGGTATTATCGAGGAATATGCCATAGCTCAGACCATGATGTATGCCAATATAGAACGGGAAAGTCGAATAGAGATCATCATCGTCAACCTGGTAGGCAGGGTTGTCGGTATTCCAGTTGGTATGTGCCTCGCCGCGGCGGTCGAGGTTACCGGTTTTTTCGCCCAGCCCTATGAACTTTTCACCTTCCTGCAGTTTTTTGTAGGTTGTTACCTCGTTGCCAACCCAATTGGTTCCGAAAGCGGCATCATCCTGGTTGACCACGCGCAGGTCATGGGTAAGGAATTTGAAACGAACAGGATTGGTGGTTATATCGAGCCTAATGGAATCGGTCAACAGGCTGATCATACCTTCTGTTTCAAGAATTTTGAAATTGGTCTTTTCGGGGTTAGCAATCACGGCATAGGAAAAATCAGGCTCCAGCTCGGCCTTATCTATTTTAATACGAACCATTACAGCATTGTAAACAATTACCTCTGCTTTTCCGAAGCTGGTTTCGATGATAAGGCCATTGTCAGTCTTCTTCATTTTCTTCAGGTTGCCAAGGCTGGTGGAAGTGGCTTGCTGGCTGAAAGCGGATGTTGTCATAATTAGAAGGCTGAAAAGGATCGTGATTATTTTCATAGCTCAAATATTTAATGCTGTAAAATTAGGGAAATTTCGGAACCCGGAAAGGATGAGCCTCACGATTTTGAAGTTTAATGGGCAGTATTAAATAGCGAAAAGGTTATTCTCCTTGCTTTCGCTGATCCTTCTATTCACATACATCTCCTATATTTGCCGTTTATCCCTGACCCATGCTTTACCTGCTGTTCGCCCTTTTCTTTTCGACCTGTATTTTTGTCACTTTCAAGTATTTCAACCGGTTCCGTATTGGTTTGTTGCCGGCAATTACTATGAACTATGTGATCGCTTCGGCATTCGGGTATTTGAGCTGCCGGGAAACGGGCACGATGGTTTCGATGCTGCAGCAACCCTGGATGCTGATGGCGATACTTGCCGGGCTGACTTTTATACTGACTTTCGTTGTTTTTGCGCTATCCACTCAAAAAGTAGGCGTTGCCATGACCGTAGTTTCGGGTAAAATGTCGATCGTACTTTCGGTTGCCGTCGGTTTTCTTTTATTGGCCGAACCCTTTAATTTAATAAAGATGCTGGGCATAGCTGCCGCCCTGCTTGCCTTTTACCTTTCGAATTACGGAAGGGAAAAAGTACAAAGCAGCAGGAAATACCTTTTCCTACCCGTTTTACTCTTCCTGAGTACCGGGGCTAACGATATACTGATGAAATTATCGGGTGTGTATTACCCCCATCGCGATGCCATGCAGTTCCTGGCAGCCACCTTTTTTACGTCTTTTATCATAGGCGTCTTGCTCACAGTATACAAGATGCTGCGATCTTCTTTGAAAATAAGCTGGAAAGATATACTGGCAGGCACACTCCTTGGTTTCCTGAACTGGTACTCCACATATTTTTTTATAAAAGGATTGTTCGTTTTACCTATTTCCCTGTTTATACCCGTGTTTAATGCGGCGCTTGTTTTCATTGCCGCGGTTTCGGGTTATTTCTTTTTCAACGAAAAGCTTTCGCGTATAAACCGGGTAGGGGTGCTGTTGGCAGTGCTGGCTATTGTGGTTATTGCTTTTTCCTAAACACTTTTTCAGTCCGATAGATTGCAAGATTTCTATATTCCGGTATCTACGGATTGGGATTGAAGCAGTCAACCATCTTTTCAGTGAAAGAATAAACGGGTAATAAATGCAATGAAATAGGGTTCAATAAAAATTTCAGTATTCCGCCCCTGATTATGATAGTTTGATGGAAATGACTTCACCTCACCCCAAATTCGGGAAACTTGCCGGAAAATGGATTTGCCTTACCCCAAATTGGGACAGCCTGCCAGGAAACAATTTTGCACTACCCCAGATTGGGGCATCCTGCCGAAAAACAGTTTTATCTTACCCCAAATTGGGACAGCCTGCCGAAAAATGATTTCCTTCACCCCAAATTGGGGTAGCCTGCCGGAAAATGATTTTACCTTACCCCAAATTAGGATAGCCTGCAGGGAAATAGATTTGCCTTATCCCAAATTGGGGTAGCTTGCCGGGAAATACTTTTATATGCCCAGAGCCTGTATTTAAAGCATGCTGAAAAATTTCTAAATGCCTGATATATATTTATATAACAGCATGTTTATAATAAGGTGCAGGCTACCACTAATTTTCTTTTATTTTCACTGCACTTGATATCGTAATGAATTTGAAATCCTGAAAGGATTTAATTTTAATAACCACCCGTGAAACGGATGGTACATAGTAATACTAAAACTCGAACCCTGAAAGGGTTCAATATCCATATCTTAGGACTATTCAACCCACTTCGGGGTTGAGTCTGCATGTTGCCAATAACCTCCGGTTGTACCGGAGGTTATTGGGATTAAACTCCTTCGGAGTTTTCAGCAGACCCTAAGTATAGTAAAAGGAGAACCACAAATCCCGGTAAGTTCACTTCGCCTATACAGGAATTCTCATTTTAAGATTTGATAGGCAAAGTAATGATATACTGTAGACTATATCATATAAAAATTTATAATTCATGGAATAATTTGGGAAAAATGTCTTTAATTTTGTATACACAATTCATTAAATATAAACTTAATCTCTTAAAACTATGTCGGTAAAGATTTTTCGTTTAGCATTCAAATGGCTCTGGAACAGCGAGTATACCATGTTTGTAAGCCAATTGGTAAAAATCATGGAGAAATACCCGGTCGAAGCCCTTCACCTGCTTAAGTCTTACAGCCGGATCACAGCCATGGGTCCGCAACTTGAGAAAATTAGGGCCCAGGAAACAGGCAGCCTGCTGAGCCGTACACTCCAGGAACTGGATATGCAGCGCGACACCCTTTTTAATTCTATCCTAACACAGGTTCGGGCCATGCGAAATGTCGGAATGCCTTCCATCGAAGCTCCCGTAAAGGTGCTGGATCATTTTTTCGATTCGGTAGGCCGCGATATCGCTTCGGCCGGTTATAATGCCGAGACCAAACGACTGAACGACCTGATGGTTGATTATGATTCTGCTGCAGAGATAAAATCAGCCGCACAGGCCCTGAACTTACATGCTTTCTTTGAACAACTGCGTGAAGTAAATACCACATTTGCCGCTAAATTCATGGAACGGACCCAGGAAGATGCACTGGTGGAAAAAGTAGACTCAAATGCCATACGTTCGGAAACCGACAAACTATTGATTGCCTTTTTTAACGCCTTCGAATTTTGCAGCTCCGAATACGACAAACTTGACTATAATACCCCGGCAAACGAACTAAACAACCTGATAGCCTATTATAAAGCACAGGTAAAAGCCCGCACCACCCGACACAACGCAGGCAAGGACGAAAACCCAGCCAGCCCGGAATCCTGATAAGATCAGCCGCTATAAGGCATGTACATACTGCTGGAAAAAGGAATTTACGATAATGTAAATTCATGCATTGAAAAAGATGATAAACTAAGAAAGCAGGGTTGTTACACCCTGCTTTCTTAGTTATATACATAAGGATACTTATTTTACTTCAAAGAAATCATCTTTCAGTTTGGAATTCAGTTTAACAGCCGTAACCACAAAGTTGATGGTTTGAGGGCCCATATTCTGTGTCATGGCAAAGGGGAACATAATACCATCCACGGCTTTGTAATCCGAAAATTCGGACTGTTGTTCCTTGCTTTCGGTACGAACCTTTAAGCCGCTGGTTACGTCATAATAGTCGGTATCTTTCCTCTCGCCGCCTTTATTTACCTGTACCTTGTAATACTGTTTCTGGTCCTTCTGCTCTTCAATACCGAGCAGTTCGGTGGTATAACCCAGGGTAGCGTAATACAATTCGGGGAAAATCATGGAAGCTTCTTTCATGCCGGCCAGTTCATCGCCTTCAATGGCTTTGCTTTCGCCGCTCATGGGTGAAGTTGAAATGCCTTTGCCTGCATTATAAACCTGCTTGGCAAATACCATGGCGCCCGAACCTACCTGCATCAGCATTTTATCGGGTGCTTTATAATACAGGTCAAGTGTAATAGGCATTCCCTGCATGGTAGCACCTGCATTGATGGTGGCGTCCTTTATTTTCTTCAGGTTCTTCGCACCGCCAAGAGCCGTGATGTAGTTGTTGATGATCTGTTCGGCAGTAACACCAGCTGGTGCCGGTTTCAACTTCTTGTTAGGATCGTATTGTTTCCCTTCGATGTCGTAATACAGCACTTCGCCGCTCTTGGCAAACTTTTTCAGTTTGGGAGCTATCTCTTCGGCTTTACCCACCATAAGGAGATAGGCATTATCAGGCCTGATATATTTCTGGGCTGTGAGTTGTACATCAGCAGAGGTCAGGGCCGAAAGCCGGGTGAGGTAGGTTGCATAATAATCTTTAGGAAGGTTGTAGCGGGCCGTGTTGATAGCGAAATTAGCTACGGTGGAAGGATTTTCGAGCGAACGGCCAAAATTCCCCATCATGTAATTGCGAACCATGTTGAGTTCAGCATCCGGAACGGCTTCGGTGCGTATGCGGTTCATCTCGGAAAGGATTTCAGTAAACGAACTATCCGTAACCGGGTTGCGGACTTCGGCCGAAGCGTTGAATTTGCCTATCAGTTTATCCGACTGCAGGCTTGAATAGGCTCCGTATGTCCATCCGTGCTTTTCACGAAGATTGTTGAACAGCCTGAATGTGCCTCCACCCAGTATGCTGTTGGTGAGTTTTACCTTGATATCATCGGGTGAGCCTGGTTTCAGATCAATAGGGTAGGTTACATTGATAGTTGACTGAACGGCATTGGGTCTGTCGACAATGGCAACGGTTGTTTTAGCCGGAGCTTTAGGCATAGCGTAATTTGCTTTTGGAACATCACCACGCTGCCAGCTTCCGAAGTATTTCTCAACCAGCGGTTTTGCTGCTTCCAGTGTAATATCTCCTACTATAGCCAGGTAGGCCACATTCGGTTTGAAGAAGGTTTTATAATACTCGGTACATTTATCGAGCGTAATTTTTTTAACTGATTCTTCCGAGGCATTCAGACCGTAAGGATGGTTATTTCCATATACCAAAACGGAATTCACGCGGGCAGAAATAGCTTTAGGATCATTTTTTGCAGCCTCAAGTCCGGATAAAGTCTGGGTACGGATTTTTTCCATTTCTTCCGCTTTAAAAGTGGAATTCAGCAAAAGATCCGACATAATACTGAGTAATGCCTCATTATGCCTGGTGAGGCATTCGGCCGACATGCCATCAGCCGAAGTATTCAGGCTTGCGCCCAGCATATCCACAGCTTCGTCAATCTGCTCCTTGGTGCGGGTGGAGGTGCCGGTGCGCATGAGCTGACCAGCAAAATCGGTATACCCGGCCATGTCTCCTTCAAAAACAGGATCATTATCCAATACGAGGGAATACGAAAGGCGTGGAATCTTATGGTTTTCGACAACAAACACTTTGAGCCCGTTGGCTAATTCGAACGACTGGTATTCCCCGATTTTGATCAGGGGTGCGGGTCCGGCCTGGGGGCGGATGCTGCGGTCGAGTACTTCTTTAACCACCGGTGCCGGGGCAACCTGGCTGGTTTTTGCTTTTTTAACCTGGGCAGCCAGCGGAAGCGTGATGATCAGCGCTGCTATAACGGAAAGGATTTTATTTCTCATGATTTGGCTCCTCCTTTAGTTTTTTTTGTTTGATTTCGGTAAATAGGTCAGAACCACCCTGTTTTGAGGGGTAAGGTATTTTTGCGCAACCCTTTTCAGATCGGGAGGAGTTACCTGCATATAGCGATCGATTTCGTTATTGATAAGGTTCGCATCCTTAAAATAGACATGGTAATTGGCCAGGTTTTCGGCTATGCCTGCCATTGTGCTGTTGCCGGTGATAAAGTCATTTTCGACTTTATTGCGGAGTTTCTGAAATTCAGCATCCGAGATTTCAGTATCTTTTACTTTCTGGATTTCGGCTTCTATTGATTTTTCAAGATCGGCTGGTTGAATGCCCATATTTACTAAGCCAAAAATCAGGAACAAACCCGGATCTTCGAGGGCAAAAGGGAACGACATCACCTGAAGTGCTTTCTGCTGCTGATCGACAATGGCTTTATACATACGCGAGCTTTGTCCGTCCGAAAGCAGGGTTGTCAGCATCGAGAGGGCATACGAATCGGGAGTACCCTGTGCAGGCATGTGATACGACATGATGACGGCGGGTAATTGAATATTGTCGTAAACCGTATCAACCACTTCGGCAGTTTTTTCAGGTTCAACAATATTGGGCCTGTATATTTCCTTTGTGCCGCGTGGAATGTCTCCGAAGTATTTTTCAATCAACTTACGGGTGCTTTCTATATCGAGGTCCCCCGCAATAGATAAAGTGGCATTGTTGGGCACATAATAAATGCTGTGGAAATCCATGAATTCCTGCAGCGAAGCCTGGTTGATGTCTTTCGGATCGCCAATGGGAGTCCATTTGTAGGGATGTACTTTAAATGCATTCACCATGGTTTTTTCGATTACCGAACCATAAGGGCGGTTGTCGTATGACTGTTTGCGTTCCTCTTTTACTACGGCACGCTGGGTTTCGACTCCTATGCTGTCGATCCTGAGGTGAAGTAACCTTTCTGATTCGAGCCATAATCCAAGTTCGATCTGGTTGCTTGGAAGAAGTTCATAATAGTAGGTACGGTCCTGCGAGGTATTTGCATTCAGCGTTCCTCCTGCCGTGAGCGTGATTTTGTCATATTCGCCGCGGGCTATATTGTCGGAGCCTTCGAACATGAGATGCTCGAAGAAATGCGCAAACCCGGTACGGCCAGGCACTTCATTCTTGGAGCCTACATGATAAAGAATGGAAACTGCGACAATGGGGGTCGTATTATCCTGGTGCAGGATAACATGCAGGCCATTTGGCAGATCGTATTCGGTGAATTTGATCCTGCCTTGTTGTGCCATGGCTCCCAGGAAAGGAAAAATAGCAAGCAACAAAATTAGAAGTCTGACTTTCATAAATTGTGTGTTTGGTTTATTGATTGAAGGATTGAGTTAGCAATTTTGTGAATTAAAAGAAGCAAAAATAAGCAGAAGAAGGAAGCGGATGATAGGGTAATAATTCATTTTAAATATTGGTAGACTCATTCAAGGTTAATGAGCATGTTTAACCTGTGTAAGCATCCATTTGTATAGTTCGTCGTCAGCATAAGCGTTCTCCCACGAATCATGCCCCACACCAGGGTATATGGTCATTCGGGCGTTGCCACCGTTCGAATTTACAGCTTCCACCATTTCGACAGTGCGCTTCACGGGAACAACAGGGTCGGCCTCACCATGAAAGGCCCAGATAGGCATGTTTTTGAGTGCTCCGGCGAACTGTATATCCCCGCCTCCGCAAACAGGTGCAATGGCTGCAAACTGATCTGGGTATTTACAGGCCCAGGCCCAGGTGCCAAATCCGCCCATGCTCAGTCCGGTGAGATAGATACGGGTAGTATCAACCCGGTATTTCGTCAATATTTGTTCAAGCATAGCCTGCAGGTCTTCGGTGATCCACCAGGTTCCTTTGGGGCATTGTGGCGAAACTACTATAAATGGAAAATCCGGGCGATCATCCACAAACGAAGGAGGGCCGTGTTTCTTTACCAACTCCAGACTGTCACCTCGTTCACCCGAACCATGAAGGAAGATAAGCAGCGGGAAGGTTTTGCCTTTCTCTTTTTTATAACCAACAGGAAGCTTTAGCCAATAGTGCAGCGCGGTTTTCCTAACAATATCTGCTTTCTCTTTATACTGGGATTGTGCATCAACAGGTTGAATCATAAAGGATAAGATGACCGAAAGAAACAAAATATAGTAACTTTTCATAGGGTATTGGCAGTTATATTGCTGTTGCTTGAGCCCATCGGCCGACTGATTTTTCTGCGGCTTCAAAGTTCATAATAATTTCGTTAACATACATCATCAATTCATCAGATTTATGCGTTGTAGCCACACCTACAACATGCATCCCGGCTTTTTGGGCCGACAAAATTCCTGGCACTGAATCTTCAAATACTATACATTCGGAGGGTTGTACCCCGAGCTTTCCGGCGGTGAGCAGGTATACCTGGGGATCAGGTTTTGCGCGGCTTACCATAGAAACATCGGTAATTGTGCTGAAGAATTTTTCAAGACCGGTAGCCTCTAAAGTGAATTTAACATTTTCGGCAGGTGCCGAGGTGGCCATTGCTATTTCAAAGCCTTGCGAATAAATATAATGCAAGAAAACAGCAAGACCGTTAACCGGCTTTATATAAGGCCTGTAAATCTCCCTGTATATACTCTCTTTCTCCGCAGCAAAGCTCTGGATCTCAC